>JAOUHE010000138.1 GCA_029865285.1 Chloroflexota bacterium | reverse complement strand
TCCCTCGGTACGTCGCGGGCCTGCAAGCGGAACTGAAGCTGCGACCGGCCGACGGTCAACTGGCGACGATCTACTTCGGCGGCGGGACACCCTCCCTGCTCCCGGCCGGTTTGGTGGAATTCCTCGTCGCGGAGGCGCAGGCCCGCTGGGACGCTCGTCCCTCTGAGATCACGCTCGAGGCCAACCCCAGCGCCCGCGAATCGCCTGACTGGGTCGGGCTTCGCGTGGCCGGCGTCAACCGCATCTCGCTGGGCGTACAGTCGCTCCGGGACCCCGAGCTGGCCGCGCTGGCCCGCGGGCACAGTGGCGTGGAGGCGCGCAACGCGTACTCGTCCGTGCGCGAGGCCGGCTTCGAGAACGTTTCGATCGACCTGATCTACGGCATTCCCGGCCAATCGCTGGCGGACTGGCGTCTCGGCCTGAATGATGCCGTCACGCTCGAGCCCGACCACATCTCCCTGTACGCGCTGCAGCTCGCCCTGGCGCCCGATGAGTGGGCCGCGCCGCCGCGGCCCGGCGCCCTGCGCTGGCGACAGCGGATCGTGGGCCAGCAGGATGACGGTCTGGCGGCCGGCCAGTACGAGCTTGCCGAGGAGCTCCTCGCGGCCGCGGGGTACCAGCACTACGAACTCTCCTCCTGGGCAAGGCCCGGATTCGAGTCCCGGCACAACTCGGCCTACTGGGAGCGCCGGCCGTATACAGGGATCGGGGCGGGGGCGCATTCGTTCGACGGGGTGACCCGGTCGTGGAACGAGCGCGACCTTGACCGCTACCTCGTCTCGACCGAGTCGGGTGCGCGCGCGGTGGCCGGTAGCGAGGCGCTCGATGAGGCGATCCGCGCCTTCGAGGCCGTGTCACTCGGGCTGCGCCGGGTGGCCGGCTTCTCCCGCACGACCTTTGCCGACGAGTTCGGACAGGACCCCCTGGAGCGCTTCCCGCTGGCGGTCGAGGAAGGAGTCGGAGCGGGACTGCTCGAGGTGGCCGGCGATGCGATCCGCTTCACGCCGCGCGGGCGCCTGCTGGCCAACGAGGCGCTCATCGCCTTCGCTCCGTAGCACGCGGGGGGGGGCGACCGGGACGGCTGGGGTCGCGTTGACATCGGTCGGCCACCGTTGGTACGATGCCGTTCACGCACGGTTGGCACTCTCACCCCGAGAGTGCCAACGCCATCGGCGACGCACATCCAACGAGGATATTTCTTTGGTCGGCGAACAGAGCCCCCACAGCGACACAAGCCCGCCGCCGCGCTCCGGTCTCGAACTCAGCGAGCGGCAGCGGACGGTGCTGCGTGCGGTCGTGGAGGACTACGTGCTCAGTGCTGTACCGGTCGGCTCTCGAGCCCTGGTGGATCGGTATCGGCTGCTGGTCAGCTCCGCCACCGTTCGCAGCGCCATGGCAGAACTCGAGGCATTGGGCCTGCTCAGTCATCCGCACACGAGCGCCGGGCGGGTCCCGTCGGACCTTGGCTACCGGGTGTACGTCGAATCGCTGATGCGGGAGGCCTCGCTCGACCGATCGGACCAGTTGATGATCCGCCACCAGTTCAGCCAGGTGCAGCTGACCAGCAACGAGTGGCTCCGCCTGGCCGCATCGATTCTCGCTGGGAGCACGCGATCTGCCGCGGTGGTGACCCCTGCCAAGGCGCGCCGCGCGCGATTCGGCCACCTGCAACTCGTGGAACTCGGCGACCAGACGCGGCTTGCGGTCCTGGTGCTGGCCGACGGCAACGTGGTCCAGCGTCGCCTTGACCACGCCGTGCTTGAGCGCGCCATGGCCGGTGAGTCGCTGGGGCAGGCCCAGCTCGATGAGGCGGCAGCCACCATCAATGCCGATCTGGCGGGACTCACCGGCCCGCAGATTCGCCGGCGCACGGGGAAACTCAGCGGTCTGGCTGCCCATGCCGCCGAGGTGGTCGCTTCGCTCGTCGAGGATGCTGACACCGTGGCCGTGGAGGAGGTCTTCACCGACGGGATCGGCAACGTGCTCGAGCAGCCCGAGTTCGCCGAGGGGGCGAAGTTGCGCGGCGTGCTCGAGGTGCTGCAGCGATCCGACTTCCTGGAGCAGCTCGTCCCGGTCCTGGCGCGGCGGGGTGGCGTCACGGTGATCATCGGTCACGAGAACGCCAACGACGCGATGCACGAGGTGAGCCTGGTCTTCGCCCCGTACGGCGCCCCCGACGGCGCTCTTGGGCTGCTCGGCGTGCTTGGGCCGACCCGCATGCCGTATCCCCGGGCGATCCCGACCGTTCGCTACCTGGCAACGCTGATGAACGAGCTGATCACGAGCCACCACGGGGGTGACGCGTGAGCGACCACGAGCGCGAGCCCCGTGACAATGGGCACCCGACCAACGGCGCCCCGGCGCCCGACGAGGGACGACACGGCCGCGGCCCGTCGCGTGGCGCCTTGCTCGCCAAGCTGGAGGAGCTGCACGGCGAGCTCGATGAGGCGCGGGCCGCCGCGGACGAGCAGCTGCGCAGCGCGCAGCGAGCCACCGCCGACCTGGCCAACTACCGCCGCCGCGTCGAAGAGGACCGCGGCGCCACGATGGGCTTCGCCAACGCGGTCCTGATCGGCAAGCTGCTGGCGGTGCTCGACGACTTCGATCGCGCCCTGGAACACGTTCCACCCGACGCACACGAGGGCTGGCTGGATGGGATCCGCCTGGTGGAGCGCAAGCTGCGCTCCCTGCTCGAGGCCGAGGGCGTGACCCAGATCGAGGCGGCCGGCCAACCATTCGATCCGAATCTTCACGAGGCGGTCGTCCACGAGGAGACCACCGAATTCCCCGATAACCAGGTGATCGGCGAACTGCAGCGGGGTTACCGCCTGCACGATCGGGTCTTGCGCCCGTCGCTGGTCCGCGTCGCGAACAACCCGAAGGAGCACTGAGCGCATGGGCAAGATCATCGGTATCGACCTCGGTACCACCAACTCGGTGGTGGCCGTCATGGAAGGCGGCGAGCCGCAGGTCATCAGCAACGCGGAGGGGGGCCGGATCACGCCATCGGTCGTCGCCTTTGCCAAGAGCGGGGAGCGGCTGGTCGGGCAGGTTGCCAAGCGCCAGGCGATCACCAACCCGGAGAACACCATCTTCTCCATCAAGCGCTTCATGGGCCGGCGCTTCGAGGATCCGGAAGTGCGCCACAGCAAGGATCTCGTCCCGTACAAGGTCGAGAAGGACCCAAAGTCGGACGGCATCGTCGTGACGCTGGCCAACGACAAGACCTTCAGCCCGCCCGAGATCAGCGCGATGATCCTGCAGAAGCTCAAGGCCGATGCCGAGGCATACCTGGGCGAGAAGGTGACCGAGGCGGTGATCACCGTCCCGGCCTACTTCGACGACACCCAGCGCCAGGCGACCAAGGACGCTGGCCGGATCGCCGGGCTGGACGTCAAGCGCATCGTCAACGAGCCGACCGCCTCGGCCCTGGCCTACGGGCTCGATAAGACCAAGGAAGAGAAGATCGCGGTCTACGACCTCGGTGGCGGCACGTTCGACATCTCGATCCTGGAGCTGTCCGAGGGTGTCTTCGAGGTTCGCAGCACGAACGGTGACACGCACCTGGGCGGCGACGACTTCGACCAGCGCGTGATCGACTGGCTCTCGGCCGAGTTCAAGAAGGAGCAGGGGATCGACCTGTCGAAGGACCGGATCGCCCTCCAGCGACTCAAGGAGGCCGCCGAGAAGGCGAAGATCGAGCTCTCGACCACCACCCAGACCGAGATCAACCTGCCGTTCATCAGCGCCGATGCCTCCGGGCCCAAGCACCTGGTGATGAGCCTGTCGCGCGCCAAGCTCGAGGACCTGGTGGCCGACCTGATCAGCCAGACGGCAGGTCCGGTCAAGAAGGCCATGGCCGATGCGAACCTGAAGCCGACCGATATCGATGAGGTGATCCTGGTCGGCGGCATGACCCGCATGCCCTCGGTCATCGAGGCGGTGAAGGCCATGTTCGGCGGCAAGGAGCCGCACAAGGGAGTCAATCCCGACGAGGTCGTGGCGGTCGGCGCCGCGATCCAGGCCGGCGTCCTGGCCGGCGAGGTGAAGGACGTCCTGCTCCTCGACGTGACCCCGCTCTCCCTCGGGATCGAGACCCTGGGCGGCGTGGCCACCAAGATGATCAACCGCAACACCACCATCCCGACCAGCCACACGCAGATCTTCTCGACCGCGTCGGACAGTCAGCCCAGCGTCGACATCGTCGTCCTGCAGGGTGAGCGCGAGATGGCGAGCGACAACAAGAAGCTGGCCACGTTCCGGCTCGATGGCATTCCGCCGGCCCCGCGCGGCGTGCCGCAGATCGAGGTCACCTTCGACATCGACGCCAACGGCATCCTCAACGTGGCGGCCAAGGACAAGGCCACCAACAAGGAGCAAAAGGTCACCATCACCGCCTCGTCGATGCT
>JAOUHE010000018.1 GCA_029865285.1 Chloroflexota bacterium | reverse complement strand
CGAGCCCCGACCACGCGGCCAGGACCTGCGCATCGGTGGCTGCGGCGAGCGCTTCGGCGGTCGGGAACAGCCGCAGGAACGTCGGGAACCGCTCCGCGACCCGCGACGCCTGGGTCTGCTGGAGCATCACTTCACTGACCAGCACCGCGTACGGATCGGTCGTGCGACGCCACGGGAAGTCGCGGTGATCGGTCGCGTACCAGGCCAGGAGCGCCGCTCGCACGTCCGCCAGCGCCTGCGCATCGGTCAGTCGGGAGACCATGGCGCGAGGGTAGCGCGCGGCTGCGCTACCGTAGGTCCCCGATGCGCTACCGACTGCTGTGCCTCGATGCCGGCTTCACCCTGCTCGCCCCGCGCCGCACGCTGGGTGACGCGCTCCGGGACGTGCTGGCGGAGCATGGGCACCGGGTCACGCAGGCCCAGGTGCACCGCGCCTGGGAGACCGCCGATCGCTGGTTCTGGAGCGAGTACCACCGGCCGGGCAACCGGATCTGGGACGACGACGCCCGGATCGATGACGTCTGGCGGCGGTACCACGGGCTGATGCTCGGCGAGCTGGGTCTCGACGACCTGCGCGAGCGCCTCATCGACCTGATCCTCGCCGCCCAGTACGCGCCCGATTCCTGGGAGCTCTATCCGGACGTGCTGCCCACGCTCGACGCGCTGCGCGAGCGGTACGGCGACGAATTGCGGATGGGGATCGTCTCGGACTGGGGCTCCAACCTGCGCCCGATCATCACCGCGGTGGGGCTGGATCCCTACCTGGACTTCGTGCTGGCGTCCGGCGCGGTAGGTCTGGCCAAGCCCGATCCCGCCTTCTACGCTCTCGCGGCCGCCATGGTCGGTATCGAGCCTGGCGCAGCCGTGATGGTGGGCGACTCGCACTGGGGCGACGTGGAGGGAGCGCGATCGGCCGGGATGGAAGGGGTCCTGCTGCTCCGCCCCGAATGGCGGTCCCGGCGCGACCCGGCGCCAGAGGGGACCACGGTGATCGCGACGCTGGCCGAGCTGCCGCGGCTGCTCGCCTAGGCGTCCCCCGGCACGTCGCTCCCGACCACCGCTTCGTGTTCGGCCACGGCCCCTCGCGGACGGAGCTGGAGGAGCACCCCAGCCGCCACGATCAGGACGCCGCCGGCGATCTGCACGGCTGTAGGCAGTTCATTGAAGAGCAGCGCCGCCAGGCTGACCCCGACCACCGGCTCAAGCGTGGACAGGATCGTCGCACGCGGCGCTCCGAGCAGGCGGATGCCGACGATGAAGCTCACCGTGGGCAGCGCGGCCCCGAGAAGGCCCGCCAGGAGGACCGGCCAGAGCGCGGCTGAGTCGCCGAGCGGAAACGCGACGGCGCCCAGCTGTCCGGTCACCACCGCAACGGCGACGTAGATGCCGGCCGCACCGCCCATCGTCACGGCCGCTGCCTGCGGCCCCGGGACGGCCGAGAAGGCGTGTCGTGCGGCCAGTGCATAGAAGGTCTGCGCCAGTGCCCCGACAAAGGCGAGGCCGATGCCCAGCAGGTCGAGCGAGCCGAGTGCGCCGCCCCCGGCAACCACCAGGACGGCACCCGCCAGCGAGATCCCCAACGCCGCCCATCGCAGTCGGTCGAGCCGCTCCCCGAACCACAGCGCGCTGACCAGTGCCACGAACGCGGGATAGATGTAGAAGATCAACAGGCTCAAAGCGATGCCGATGCGCACGAACGCGATGAAGACCGCCAGGTTGAGGACGGCGTTGGTGAGTGCCCCGCCGATGACGAATCTGCGGTCGCGGACCGGCAGGTCGCTCCAGCGCTTCGCCGGTCGGTGGCCCGCCGCGCGGCGCAGCAGCAGGAAGCCGACCATCAGGGCGGCGCCCACGCCGGCGCGCCAGGTGACCAGGGCAAGGCTGGTGACGCCGGCGTCGTCGGCATAGCGGGCGAGCGGGCCGAGTGTGCCGAACCCGGCGGCGGCGAAAATGATCAGGCCCGCTCCCGCCGCCTGCGGCGACGAGAGCAGGCCGCGTCGCGCCCCGGTCATCGCTTCGTGGCCGGGACGCCGACGGTTGCCTCCTCGGCATCGGCGCGCTCGAGGTCTGCGGCGAGCGTCGCCCAGCGCGCGCCAAGGGCATCGGCCCGGTCGCGCACCGCGTTGTGGTGGTCGATCAGCTCGCGAAATGCCATGTGATCGGCGTACGTGGCCGGATCGGCCAGGCGCTCGCTCAGCTCGGCGAGTTCCGCGTCGGTGCTCGAGACCTGCGCCTCCACCTTGGCGAGCTCCGCCCGCAGCTCCCGTGTGCGACGGAAGCGCCGGTTGCGCTCCTCCGCCTCGGTCCGCTTGCGTGCCGCCGCCTCGGTCGCCGACTCTCGCGGCCGCTGCGGAGCCGCCTCGATCCCCCGGGGAGTGGCGATCCCCTCGATGGCGCCCCGTGTCTCGATGTCCAGGCCGCGCTTGGCGGCGTAGTACTCGAAGTCGCCCGGATACAGGGTGGCTGCCCCGCCGTTCACCTCGATGATCGCGTTGGCCACGCTGCGGATCAGGTATCGGTCATGGGTGATCAGCACGATTGTGCCGGGGAACGCGTTGAGCGCATCTTCGAGCACATCGCGCGACGCGATGTCGAGGTGGTTGGTCGGCTCGTCGAGGCAGAGCAGGTTGGCCGGATCGGCCATCAGCTTGGCAAGCGCCAGGCGGGTCTGCTCGCCGCCGGAGAGCACCCGCACCTTCTTGTCGACGGCCGTGCCGGTGAACAGGAAGGCGCCCAACAGGCGTCGCATCTCGGCGGTCGTCATGCGGGCGGCGACCCCCGCCAGCTCGTCGAAGACGGTGTTGGCGGGGTTGAGCGCCTCGATCTGGTGCTGTGCGAAGTAGGCGACCTTGACGTTGCTGCCGAGCACCCGCGTGCCGCCCTCGAACGGCAGCACGTCGGCGAGGATCTTGAGCAGCGTGCTCTTGCCGGCACCGTTCGGACCGATGAGTGCCACCTTCTGCCCGCGCTCCAGGATCAGGTCGAGCCCGTCGTACACCGAGTGCCGGCCGTAGCGCTTGACGATGCCGTCGAGCGTGATCACCACGCGTCCGCTGCGCGGCGGCTCCGGGAAGCGGAAGCGGACGCTTTTGGTGCGGGCGTTGGGCACCTCGATCCGCTCGATTCGCGCGACCTGCTTGATCCGGCTCTGCACCTGGCGCGCCTTCGTCTTCTTGTAGCGGAACCGCTCGATGTAGCGCTCGATCTGTGTGATCTTGCGGCCCTGCGCCTTGGCCGCCATCTCGAGCTGTGCCAGGCGCTCGTCGCGCTGCTCGACGAAGTCGGCGAAGTCGCCGACGTACTCCGTGAACGTGCCGTGATTGAGCTCGCCGACGCGGTTGACCACGGCGTTGATGAAGTCACGATCGTGGCTGACCAGCACCACCGCCCCCGCGTAGTCGGCCAGGAAGCCCTGGAGCCACTCGACCGATGACAGGTCAAGGTGGTTGGTCGGCTCGTCGAGGAGGAGCAGGTCGGGGTTCTGGAGCAGGAGGCGAGCCAGCACGACGCGCATCATCCAGCCGCCGCTGAACTCGCCGACCTCCCGGCCCATGTCGGCCTCCGCGAAGCCGAGCCCGGCCATGATCCGCTTCGCCTCGGTCTCCAGCGACCACCCGCCAAGCTGCTCGAACCGATGCTGCAGTCGGCCGTACTCGTCCATCAGCTCCGCCAGCTCGTCGGGCGTCGTCTCCTCGGCCATCTCCGACTCGATGTGGCGCATCCGGCGCTCGATGCCGCTCACCGCCCCGGCGCCGGCCAGTACCTCGGCCAGCGCGGTGCGCCCCCGTGCCTGGGCGACCTCCTGTCGCAGGTACCCGATGACCAGGTCGCGGCCGCGGGCGATGCTGCCCGCATCGGCCTCCTGCTCGCCGGTCATGATCTCGAGCAGGGTCGTCTTGCCGGCGCCGTTCGGGCCGACGATGGCGATCCGTCGCCCCGTGGTGATCTGCAGGTCGACCCCTTCGAAGAGGTGCTGTGCACCAAAGCTCTTGGCGATGCCGGACAGCGTGATGAGGCTCACCGGTCCGTGCCCCCTACGCTGAGGCGGGCGCCGGTCGTGTCGAATCGGAGTCGAGTGGCCATCCCCGCTGCCCCGGACGCGGTCCAGGCCTTCTCGACGGAGTGCGCGGTCACCGCCGAGTCGCAGATGGCGATGACGCTCGGGCCGGCCCCGGAGAGCGCCGCACCCGACGCCCCGTGCTCATAGGCCGTCGAGATCAGGTTCGCGGCGTGGGGGAGGAGCGGCAGACGGTACGGCTGATGGAGGCGGTCATCCATGGCGGTGCGCAGCAGGCCGGCGTCGGAGGTGACGATCGCGGTTGCCAGCAGGGCCGCCCGCGCGGCCGCCGCCGCGGCGTCGTGGTGCGGGACGCTCGGCGGGAGTACCGAGCGCATGGAGGCGGTCCGGCTGCTCGTCGCCGCGACGAAGGCGACGGGAATCCATGCCTCCGGCACCCGGAAGCGGCGCAGCAGGGGCGGCTCCCCCATGCCTCGCTCGACGGCCAGCGTGATACCCCCGTAGAGCGCCGCTGAGACGTTGTCCGGGTGTCCCTCCAGGGTCGCGGCAAGGGTGAGCAGTTCGTCGGCGGTCGGCGAGTGGCGGCCCACCGCTGCGCCGATCAGCAACCCGGCGACGATCGCCGCGCCGCTGCTGCCGAGGCCCCGGGCGGCCGGGATCATGCTGCTCACCTCGATGCGCCACGAGCCGGCTCCGCCGGCGGAGCCGTGGGCGGCGCGCAGTCCCTCGCGGAATGCCCGGATGAGCAGGTTCTCCTCCGGGTCTGCGTCGGGCCCGGGGGCTCCCTCGCCGTGGGCGTTGAGCACGATTCCCGGCTCATCGCCCGCGAACAGCTCCGCACGCAATTTGAGGCTCAGCGCGGCCGCGAAGCAGTCGAAGCCGCTCCCCAGGTT
This sequence comes from Chloroflexota bacterium, assembly GCA_029865285.1. Classification (GTDB taxonomy): domain Bacteria; phylum Chloroflexota; class Limnocylindria; order QHBO01; family QHBO01; genus CF-167. Next base: position 12,950 of record JAOUHE010000018.1, on the reverse strand, counting down.
GGCGCTGCTGGCGGGCACCTCGACGGTGGCAATCGGGTTGGGCATGGAAGACCGAGTATACGGACGCCCCACTGGCCGACGGCTCAGGCGCTCGTCAGCTCGGCGTGGCGGAAGCAATCGGTGGTGTGGTCGTTCACGAGTCCCGCCGACTGCATGAAGGCATACACGATGGTCGGGCCGACGAAGGCGAAGCCGCGCTGCTTCAGATCCCGTGACATCGCGCGGGAGGCATCGGTCTCGGCGGGGATCTCGGCGACCGTCCGAAATCGGTTCTGCACGGGCGTCCCGTCGACGAACGACCACAGGTATCGGTCGAAGGCCCCCGGCGCATCGGCCAGGCGAAGGTAGGCCCGCGCATTGCCGATGGTGGCGCGCACCTTGGCGCGGTTGCGCACGATCCCCGCGTCGGCCAGCAGTCGTGCCGCATCCGCCTCGCCGTACCCCGCGATCACCGATGGATCCCAGCCGTCGAATGCGCGCCGGTACCCGGCCCGCTTGCGCAGGATGGTGATCCAGGCCAGTCCGGCCTGTGCTCCCTCCAGATTGAGGAGCTCGAAGAGGCGGCGGTCATCGTGGAGCGGGACGCCCCATTCGGTGTCGTGATAGGCCTCGTACAGCGGATCGCCGACGCCCCAGGCACAGCGCGCCCGTCGGTCGATCGCGGTCGGCTCAGACACGCGGGGCAGCGTACCAGCGGCGAGACGCAGTCGGAAGGCGGCGTGTCATGATCGGTCCGTGACACGGATGCGAGCGCGTGACCTCGGGATCGTGATCGGCACGCTGCCGCCCGGCGAGCACAACGCCATCACCGATGTGCCGGGTGTCCTGGTGGGCCACACGACCCTCATCTCGGGCGACGGACCGCTGGTGGTGGGGAAGGGACCGATCCGGACCGGCGTGACGGTCATCCTGCCGCACGACGGCGACCCCGGACACGAGCCGCTCTTCGCCGGCAGCCACACACTCAACGGCAATGGCGAGATGACCGGGCTGGAGTGGGTCCGCGAATCGGGCATGCTGGAAAGCCCGATCGCCCTCACCAACACCTACAGCGTCGGCGTGGTGCGCGACGCGCTTGTGACCGCCAGCGTGCGACGGCGGCCCGCCTCGGGCCTCTGGTCGCTGCCGGTTGTCGCCGAGACGTGGGACGGCTACCTCAACGACGTGGATGGGCAACACGTGCGCCCCGAACATGTCTTCGCCGCGCTGGAGTCGGCCGCCGCCGGCCCGGTGGAGGAGGGCAACGTGGGCGGCGGCACGGGGATGAAGTGTTTCGCGTTCAAGGCAGGGATCGGGACCGCATCCCGGCGCGTGCCGGAGGCCGATGGCGGCTACACGATCGGGGTCCTGGTGCAGGCCAACCACGGGCGCCGCGAGCGCCTGGCCATTGACGGCGTGCCGGTCGGCCGAGAGATCTCCCAGGCCGAGGTCCCCGGGCCTGACGTTCCGGCACCCGACGCCGGGTCGATCATCGCCGTGGTCGCCACCGATGCTCCGCTGCTGCCCCACCAGTGCCGGCGGCTGGCGCAGCGGTCCTCCCTGGGCGTGGCGCGCGGCGGCGGTGGTGGTGAGCACAGCTCCGGCGACATCTTCCTTGCCTTCGCCACCGGCAACCGCGGGCTGCGCCCCGAAGAGCACGAGGGAGCCCCACGCACCTTCGGGCTCAGCATGCTGAACGACGATCACCTCGATTCGCTCTACTGGGCGACCATCGAGGCGACCGAGGAGGCGGTCGTCAACGCCATGGTTGCAGCCGAGGCGATGACCGGGCGCGACGGGATCACCTTCCACGCCATCCCGCACGACCGACTCGTCGAGGTGATGCGCAGGTACGGGCGGCTCGGCTAGCGGCGCATCGCCTCGCGGATCGCGGAGGCATCGGGCGGGACCGTTAGCGCGGCCGCATCCGGCACCACGATGTCCGGGTCCTTCAGGCCGTGGCCGGTCAGGATGCAGACCACCACCTCTGACCGATGCAGGCGGCCCTCGCTGGCCAGTCGCGCAACGCCGGCGACGCCGGCCGCCGAGGCTGGCTCGCAGAAAATGCCCTCGGTTCGCGCGATGCGCGACTGCATCGCCAGGATCGCCTCGTCGCTGACCGACTCGATCAGCCCGCCTGACTCGTCGCGCGCCGCCACGGCGCCCGCCCAAGAGGCAGGGTTACCGATCCGGATGGCGGTGGCCACCGTCTCAGGAGCAGCCACTGGAGCCCCGTGCACGATGGGGGCGGCGCCATCGGCCTGGAAGCCGAGCATTCGCGGGCGGCGCCCATCGGTCTTGCCCGCGTCGGCGTACCGGCTGAAGCCGGCCCAGTAGGCGGTGATGTTGCCCGCGTTGCCGACCGGCAGCGCCACCGCATCGGGAGCCGAGCCGAGCGCGTCGACGATCTCGAAGGCGCCGGTCTGCTGGCCTTCCAGACGGTCCGGGTTGACGGAGTTGACCACCGCCGCGTCGCCCGTCTCGCCGATCTGGCGCACGGCCTCCAGCGCGTCGTCGAAGTTGCCTTCCACCGCGACCAGCCGCGCTCCAGCGGCGAGCGCCTGGGCAAGCTTGCCGCGCGCCACCTTCCCCGCCGGCAACACGACGAAGCAGGGGATGCCGGCCGCGGCGGCGTAGGCGGCGGCCGAGGCTGAGGTGTTGCCGGTCGAGGCGCAGATCACCGCCTCCGCACCGCCGGCCACCGCGCGGTTCACGGCGAGGACCATGCCGCGATCCTTGAACGAGCCCGTCGGATTCGTGCCCTCGAACTTCAGGTAGAGACGATCCAGACCCAGTTCGGCACCGAGCCGCCGCGCATGGATCAGCGAGGTCGCACCTTCTCCGAGTGAAATCGCAAACGTCTCATCCAGGTGTGCCAGGAGGTCGCGGTAGCGCTCCAGGAGGGGGAGATCGCTGTGTGGCGGCATCGGGCCTAGCCGGCCAGTGCGTCCCGGACGATTCGGGCCTGTTCCGCCGCGTGGGCGGCCGGGTATCCCTCGGCCGGTCGGGAGCGCTCGGGGCGGCTGATGTCGCCGAGCGGGATCCGGAACGGGACGAGGTGGCGGATCTTGGGGAGGACGAACTTGCGCGCGCCCATGTTGCGCGGCTCCTCCTGCACCCAGGCGACCCGCTCGATCTTGGGGTATCGGGCGAGGACGGCCGCCAGTTCATCGGACGGGAACGGGTAGAGCCGCTCGCAGCGCACCAGGGCCACGTCCTGCTTCGCAGCCCGCTCGGGGGCCAGCGCCAGGTCGAAGTAGATCTTGCCGCTGCACATGATCACGTACCGCACCTCCGACGGGTCGCGTCCGGCCATGGCGGGGTCGTCGAGGACCGATGCGAACGAACCGCTCGCGAGGTCGTCGAGCGGCGATGCGGCCTCGGGCAGGCGCAGCAGCGACTTCGGGGTCATCACCACCATCGGTCGCAGGTCGGCGTGGCGTCCCTGCCGACGAAGCAGGTGGAAGTACTGCGCCGCGGTGGTCGGGTAGACCACCCGAATGTTGCCCTCCGCTCCGAGCGCCAGGAAGCGCTCGAGGCGGGCGGAAGAGTGCTCCGGGCCCGATCCCTCGTACCCGTGGGGGAGCAGCAGGGTCAGCCGCGAGGTCTGCCGCCACTTTGCGAGCCCTGCAATCACGAACTGGTCGATGATGATCTCGGCCCCGTTGGCAAAGTCGCCGTACTGCGCCTCCCAGAGCACCAGCGCTTCGGGTGCAGTGACCGCGTACCCGTACTCGAAGCCGAGGCAGGCGTACTCGCTCAAGGGGCTGTTGTGCATCTCGAAGCTCGCCTGCGCCCGCGTCAGCCGCTGGATGGGGGCGTGCACGGCACCGCTCGTCGCGTCGTGCAGGACGAGGTGTCGTTGGCTGAAGGTGCCGCGCACCGTGTCCTGGCCGGTGAGACGGATCGGCGTGCCCTCAGCCAGCAGCGAGGCGAAGGCCAGCGCCTCGGCCTGGGCCCATTCGACCCGACCGTCTCCTCCGTCGAGGGCACTCCGACGCTTCTCGAGCTGCTTCGCGAGTCGGGCATTCACCTCGAAGCCCTCCGGCCAGCGGTTCAGCTCCGCGTTCAGCTCGTGCAGGACCGCCGCATCCACCGCCGTGACCGGGTCGGCTGCCTCCTCGGGACCGATCGCCTCCTCGCCCCGGTCGAGCTGGGGCACGGCGTGGCTGCTTCGGACAGCCGCCTGCCGCGCCGCGAGATCCTGGGCGAACGCGGTCACCCACTCGTTCGCCTCCTCGACCGACACGATTCCGGCTCCCACCAGGGTGGCGGCATAGAGGTCGCGGACCCTTGGGTGCTCGGCGATGGCGGCGGCCATCTGCGGCTGCGTGTAGGCGGCCTCGTCGCCCTCGTTGTGCCCGTAGCGGCGATAGCCGACAAGGTCGATCACCACGTCTCCGTGGAATCGCTCGCGGTACATCATCGCCAGGCGCGCGGCGGCCAGGCAGGCCTCGGGATCGTCGGCGTTGACGTGGATGATCGGGACGTCAAAGCCCTTGGCCAGGTCCGATGCGTAGTCGGTCGAGCGTCCCTCGCGCGGATCGGTCGTGAACCCGACCTGGTTGTTGGCGATCAGGTGAATCGTGCCGCCGGTGGTGTAGCCTGCCAGCCGCGCCATGTTGAAGGTCTCGGCCACCACGCCCTGCGCGGCGAACGCGGCGTCGCCGTGAATGAGCACCGGCACGGTCCGGTCCGGGTCGGTGGTGGCGACCGGCCCCGAGCGATCTGTCTGCTCGGCGCGGGCACGTCCCTCGACCACCGGGTTGACGGCCTCGAGGTGGCTCGGGTTGGGTGACAGGCTGACTCGCAGCTCGCGCTCCTCGGTTGCGTAGGTGCCGTCCGCCCCGAGGTGGTACTTGACGTCGTCGAGCGCCCCCCGCGGAGCGCGCGCGTCGGTCCCCCCGCGGCCCGCCTCGAACTCGGTGAGGATGGCGTCGTAGCTGACACCGACGATGTGAGCGAGCACGTTCAACCGTCCCCGGTGTGCAATCCCGATGACCACGTCGCTGGCGCCCGCCGCCGCGATGCCGGCCATCACCGAGTCGAGCATCGGCACCATGGCGTCGAGCCCCTCGATCGAGAAGCGCTTCTGACCCAGGTAGGCCTTGTGCAGGAATCGTTCGAGCCCTTCGACCGCGGTCAGCCGTCGCAGGAGCGAGCGCTGCTGTTCGGCGGAGAGCGGTTGGCGGTGTGCCCCGGACTCGATCACGCGCCGCAGCCAGACCCGCTCGTCGTGGCTGGCGATGTGCTCCACCTCGTAGGCGATCGAGCCGCAGTACGTATCCCGCAGCGCGGGCAGCGCCTCGGCAAGCGTCGCGCCGGGCACATCGACGCGCAGCAGCTCGGCAGGGATGCGCGCCATCGACTCGGGCGTCAGCCCCAGCGGCTCCGGGTCGAGCGCCGGGTCGCCGACCGGCTCGCTGCCCAGCGGGTCGAGACGCGCCTGCAGATGTCCAAAGGCCCGATACGCTCGCACCAGAGCGACGGCCGCGGCAACCGCTCGAAGGTCGTCCACGTTCGCGGGCGTGCTCGGCGCGGGCGTGCTCGGCGCGGCATCCGACGACAGTGCCGGCGAACCAGCACCGACCGATGCGAAGAGGGTCTCGTAGAAGTCGTCGGCGCCGCCCAGCAGCTGGTCGATCCTCCGCAGGAACGCGCCCGACTCGGCGCCCTGGACGATGCGGTGGTCGTACGTGGAGCTGACCGTCATCAGCCGCTCATTGGCGACGGTCCGGATCGCGCCGGTGGCCACGATGGCGCCCTGTCCCGGCATCAGCCGTGCGACCGATGACGTTGTGCCAAGGGTGCCCGGGTTGGTGAGGGTGATGGTGGCGCCCACGAAGTCGTCAGGTGACAGGCGGTTGGCGCGCGCCTTCCCGACGAGATCCTCGTATGCGGCGTGGAATCGCGCGAAGTCCATCGCCTCGGCGCCGCGAATGACCGGTACGACCAGGAAGTGGGCGCCGCCGGATCGCTCGACGTCGACGGCCAGCCCCAGGTTCACCGAAGGGGGATCCACGCGAAACGCCTGCCCGTCGATCTCGCCGAAATATCTGATCATGCCCGGCTGCTCAATCGCGGCCTGCACGATTGCCCATCCGATCAGGTGGGTGAAGCTCACCCGGCGCGGCGCCATCTGGGCGTTCAACTCACGGCGGCGGGCCTCCAGGACGGCGACGGACAGGTCACGGAAGCTGGTCGCGGTCGGCACGGCCAGTGAGGCGGTCATGTTCTGGGCCAGTCGCGCGGCCGGCCCCTTCAGCGCGGTCGCGCCGTCTGGAAGCGCGGCAGCGGCCGCGGGCTCGGGTGTGGCTGCGGGAGCTGTTGTCGGCGGGGCGGTCTCAGCCGGCGCGGGGGCGGGCGGTTCATGGACGATCGGCGGGATGCGCGGCTGGAAGAGCGCACGCCACTCCGGATCGACCGATGCAGGATCACGCAGGTACTGCTCCTGCATCTCCGCCACGTAGCCCGCGTTGACCCCCTCGAGGGCGTGCGCGATACGCTCGGCTTCGTTCGGCTCGTCGGTGGGCATGGCGCTGCTAAGGATACGGGGCGGCCGCGGGGACGCGCTGCCGGGCGCCCACGTTCGACAGCGGTCTCGACCACGGCGTGAGCCTCGTTCCTCGCCACATTGTCACCGGAGGACCATTACGGCCCCGGGCGGCCCAATTTCCACGACTACTCTGCCACCTGGTCACCCGGGGACCGTTAGGCGGCTGTTCCAGCGGTGGTGAGCCGCTCAGGTTGCCACAGGAGCCCTTCCCGAGCACGGTGCGGGGGCGATCCATCGTCACGAAGTGGCGAAGATGCCTGTATACCTCGCCTGGCGGTCCCCGGGTGCACGTCTGGCGAAGATCGGCCGCCGGCGGCGAGGAGCGCGCTCCCCGGCCGCCTAGAGCGAGCGGCGCACCACCACCTGCACGCCGCGCGGCCGCACGACCTCGGCGAACCCGGCGCGCGCAAACATGGCGACCGTTCCGGTGAACACGCTGCTGCTCGGCAGACGTCCATTGGCCGCGTCAACCGGGTAGGCCTCCAGCGTGGTAGCGCCGCGCGCCCGCGCATGCTCGACCGCCGCGTCCAGCAGCGCCGTGGCCACGCCCCGGCCGCGCTCGGCGCGCGGGATCCAGAAGCAGACGACCGACCAGACGCCCTCATCGGTCGCCTCATCAGCGGGCGGGCCGATGCGTCGCGAGCGAAGGATGCGCCCGAACTGGGGACGTGGCGCGACGCTGATCCAGCCGGCTGGCGCTCCATCGCGATAGGCGAGCAGGCCCGGCTCCAAGCCAGCCTCGACGTCGGCATGCATCAGGGCCTTGTTTCCTGCGCCCCCATCCCGCAGGCCGGTACTGAACTCGTTGGTGGTCTGTCGCCACCAGGTGCACCAGCAGTGGCTGAATGCCCCCGACGGTCCGAAGAACTCGGCGAGCTCTTGCCAGCGGTCGGCAGTGACCGGCCGAACTTCGAGGGTCACGCAGTCAGCCGCGGGTGTCGGACTCCGGCGACGCCTCGTCTCGCGAAACCTCGGGCCATTCCTCGGGGTGGTGGCGCCGGGCCGTCAGTCCACGGGCGAGGACGAGCACGCCGATGACGATGATCACCGCCGGCATCGCCCACTCCGGCAATGGCAGACGTTCCCCGCTGATCCCGATCACCCCTTCAAAGAAGATGAAGCCGACGGCGAAGATGCCTAGCGCCGTGACGATCGCCCAGAAGCCCTCGCGGGCCATCTTGACGTTGGCGCTGCGGGTCCCGTACAGGAGCATCCCGATGCCGCTGCCGCCCGGGCCGACCAGCGCCCAGGCGTAGGCCCAGCTCTCCCAGTGGTCGGTGGCGTTCTGGTAGAAGAGCACCAGGCCGACCATGGTCACGACGCTGCCGGCGATGACCAGCCCCTCGCCGCGTCGCTGCATCAGTCCGAGCGCCAGCAAGCCTGCGCCGGGAGCGATGACGTAGAACGGCCAGGTCGCCTTACCGATGTCGATGTTCAACTGCTGGCTGGCGAAGAAGATCAGCCCCACCACGATCAGGATGCCGCCCAGAACTGCCGATCCGGGGTACCCCCTGCGCGGTTCCGGTGGCGGCGCTAGCGGTCCTGTCTGCTCATCGGTCATGCAAAGATGCTACTGCTGGGCGCAAGCCCCGATCTCAGCGGGCAAGCAGTGATGCGAGTACCGCCGCATCGGCGTTCCGGCCGGTCAGCACGACCGCCGCCCGGCGGTCGGTGAGTCCGCCGAGCCGCGCTCGCAGCGCCGCGATCCCGAGCGCGCCACTCCCCTCGACCACCAGGTGGTGGACGCCCAGCGACCAGGCCATGGCGTCGGCGATCTGCTCCTCGTCAACGAGCACCACCTCGTCGACCAGTTGGCGGCACATCTTCCAGGTGATGCTCTCGCGCTCGATGTTGCCGGCGACACCGTCGGCCAGGGTCGGGGCGATCGGCATCGGCTTGGTGGAATTCGACCCCAGGTAGGCGTACATGGGCGGCGAGGCGGACGGCTGGACCCCGATCAGGCGAAGTCCGGGCTTGACCGCTTTGGCCCACAGACCGATGCCGGCGATGAGACCTCCGCCGCCGATCGGCACCACGATGGCGTTGCACTCCGGCCAGTCGTCGAGAATCTCCGCGCCGACGGTGCCCTGACCGGCGATCACGTCGGGGTCGTTGTACGGGTGCACATAGACGGCGATCCCCGCCGTGTCGCGTCGGCGCGCCTCGGCCTCCGCGTCGTCGGAGTCGCGTCCGAACAGCTCGACCACGCATCGGTCCGACTCGAGCGCACGCAGCCGCTCCAGTTTTCCGGGGGATATCGCCTTGCCGACCAGCACGGTAAGTCGCATGCCATGACGAGCGGCCGCGGTTGCCACCGCGATCCCGTGGTTGCCGGTGCTGGCCGTCACGAGTTCCACATCGGGCCGCTCGGCGGCGATGAGCGCCACCTTGTTGTGAGCGCCACGTGTCTTGAACGATCCGGTCGGCTGGAGCAACTCGAGCTTGAACCGCACCTCCACGGCTCCGCTCTTTGCCGCCAGGGTCGGGGAGTCCTCGAGCGGGGTGTGAAGCGCGATGCCTGCGAGCCGCTTTCGGGCGGCGAGGATGTCTGCGAGGAGGGGGTAGCGGGGCATGCGCCCTAGCCTACGGCCCCGGTCAACGGGCCGCACGCAGGTGCGGCCGGGGACATATCGGGGTCAGGCTGCGTCGGGCTCAGTGTGGGTCGTTGACGGATCCGCGATCGATCGGATGCGGCGGCTGATGCGCATCAGCGAGCCGAGACGGTCTTCGACACGCGCGCGCTCGACGGGTGTGGCCCAGTGGCGCAGCGTGTAGTCGATCTCGTGCTTGTGCCGCGTCGCCGTGGCGAACAACTCCTCGATGCGCGCGCGCATCTCCTCGTCCGGCGCCGCGGCGAGCGCGCGAGGTCGTGCGTCGAGCACGTCGAGGTAGTACGAGGTGGAGAGCCGATCGAGATCCTGCCGGGCACCACTCGCCCAGGGCTCCGGCGGTCCGCCGAATCCGTACCTGCGCCACTCTCGGGTGCCGATTACCTGCGTCATCGGTCCTGGTTCGTCTCCGTCGTCGACTGGTGTCCGCCTGCCCATCGCCAATGACGGTACCGATGCGGGCAACATTCCACCACGGGCCGTCCGGGCTATCGGTCGGCGTACCTATGGCGGCTCAGTTGGGCCGGCCGCCTCCGCCGCCTTCGCGATCACCGCCGTCGGGACCGCGGTCGCGGAGGAAGCGCTCGATATCGGCGATCAACTCATCGCCCGACGGCGTTCCGGCCGCGTCGGCCACCTCCTCCATGCTCTCCACGTAGGTTCGGGTGCGCTCGTCCCCCGAGGTCGCCGCATCCAGCAGGGCACGCGTTTCGAGCGCCCTGCGCCCGAGGTCGCCGATGGGGAGCTCAAGGTCGAGGTAGCGGCCGACATGCTTGAGCAGCTCGATCGCCGCCGCCGGGAAGCTGCCCGAAGCGTAGTGCGGGACCTGCGCGAAGAAGCCGACGGCGGGGATCCCCGCCGTCGAGACGGCGAGCTCCAGGACCGATAGGGCCGCGGCCGGAACGCGCAGATGACCGATCGGTCCCTGGCTGATGCCGGCGGGCAGCAGCCCCGGGGCGGACGCGGTGCCGAGCACCGGCACCGGGCGCGTGTGGGCCACGGTCGCCGGAATCGCTCCCATGCTGACCCAGCTGGTGACCTGCAGGCGCCGCGCGAGGCTCACGACGTCAGCGGCGAGCTCGCGCCAGGCGTAGTCCGGTTCGGCACCGGTGAGCACCAGCAGGTCGCGATCCCCGATCTGCGCGGCGGTCAGCTGGAGCTGGGGCCACTCCAGGTCGATGAGCTTCCCGTCGATGATGTCGAGCGTCGGGCGGCGCGCGCGGAAGTCGAAGAGCCGGTCACCGTCGAAGGTCGCGACGACGCGGCCATCGGTTGCGAGTTGCTCGGCTGCCAGCGTCCCGGCATTCCCGCCGTTGACCCACCCATCCAGGGCGGCGATCAGGACCGGCGCGTCAGGTACGACCGATTCGTCGAGGTGGTACAGCGGCATGCTGCCAAGCATAGGCCGCTTCGTTCGAGCAGGCCCGCAAGGTCATGGGCCGGCGTCAGACGGGCGTGATGGTGACCTTGTACTCCTTGATCTTCGGGTTGCCGACCTCGACGGAGAGCTCGACCTTGTATTCGCCCAGCGCGTCCTTGTCGACCTGGCTCGCCGCGTCGTCCAGCGCCGCTTTGAGATCGATGCCCTTGCCCTTCTTTGGACCCTTCATGGTCATTCCTTTCTGATGCCGAGAGGAGGCACGTTACTCCGGTGTCGCCCCGCGGGCAATGGAGTTTCTTGCCCGCGAAGGACGAGCTCCCGGTCGAGGAGGCGTCCCTCCTCCTTCCGCGCCGCGAGGTGGTCTCCCAGGCTCGGGGTGAGATTCCGCTCGAGGAGCGCGATCACGCGGAGCTCGCCGGCCAGCGGAGTGTCGTCCTGTCGGAGAGCGTCGGCCGCACCCCAGAGACGCGCCGCCTCGTCGGAGCGCCCGAGGCTCGCACTGACACCCGCCAGTCCAAGGAGGCACTCAGCACTTGCTCGATCGTCGGGCAGCTCTGCATAGATCGCAAGGCTTTCGCGCAACAGGTCTTCCGCGCGCACGGAGGCACCGTCGAGGAGTGCAACCTCGCCGAGGACGCACAGCGCGGCAGCTCGATGCAGCGCGTCGCCGAGCTCAAGCGAGAGTGCCAAACACTCCTCGAGCGCCGCTCGCGCATGTTCGTGATCACCGGCCGCGAAGGCCGATTCGCCCAGGTTGTAGGCGGAGTCCACCACCAGGAGCCGATCGCCGAGCGTTCGACGCAGCGCCAGCGCCTCGGTGGAGAGCTGCTGGGCGCGCGCGTGCTCGCCTCGCGCGGCCGCCACCTCCGCCTGGAGTTGCATCACGGCCGAGGTTGTGCGTGCATCGCCGAGCGCAGCGGCGACCGTGCGAGCTTCGTCTGCGAGCACGCCCGCACGGTCGATCTCGTCGTGGATCAGCTCGATGTTGGCCAACTCGCAGAGTGAGAAGACGACCTCGCGCTGGTGCCCTGTATCCCGGAAGAGCGCGTTCGCCTCGCGGGCGAGCGGGGCAGCGGCGTCGTAGTCATGCTGCGCCATCGCCTGGCGAGCAGCGGTCCAGACGGCGAACGCCCGTACATCTGCGGGCACGTCCCCCGGCAGAGAGAGACCCTGCGCGAGCCAGTGGCGCGCCTCTGTCACGTGGCCGTGTGCGCGCCAGAATCGCCCGAGTGACGACACGATGCGCAGCCCGAGCGCAGGACGCTCCGAGTGGAAGGCGTACTCAAGGGCGGCGCGCACGTTGTCGAGCTCCTGCTCGATGTTTGCGAGCCAGACAGCCTGTTCTTCGCCCTCGAGGCCCGACTCGGCACGCCTCGCGAAATCGGCGAAAAAGGCTGCGTGCCGCTGGCGGAGCTCACTCGCATTTGGCTCGGCGTCCAGGAGCTCGCGCGCATACTCGTGCACGGTCGCGAGCATCTGGAATCGGGGATCAATCCCCGCGACCGCCTCTCGTCGCAGGAGCCCCCGGTCGATGAGCTCTGACAGATCTCCGACCAGGTCCTCGGAGAGCTGTCCGCACACCGTCTCGATCGCGCCGAGCGTCGATCCCCCGCGAAAGACGGCGAGCGACGCGTAGAGCGCACGCTGGGCTGGACTCAGCAGCCGGTAGCTCCAGTCGATCGTCGCGCGCAGGGTTTGCTGCCGCGGAGCCGCATCGCGCAGGCCATCGGTCAGGACCCCGAGAGCGTGGTCCAGCCGATTGAGCAGCCCTTCCAGCCCGAGCGCCGGCATTCGCGCTGCCGCGAGCTCGATCGCGAGGGGGAGGCGGTCAACGCGATTGCAGATCTGCCTGATGACCGCACGGTCGGCGTCCTCCTCCCGGAACGTGGGATCGGCTGCAGAGGCGCGCTCGAGGAAGAGCGTGACGGCATCGTCGTCCGGAAGTGGCCCAACCGCCACGACCTGCTCGCCGGAGATGCGTAGACGCCCACGGCTCGTCGCCAGGACGACCAGGTCGGGAGCACGCTGCAGGAGGAGGCCGACATCTTTCGCGGCGGCCGTCAGGTGCTCGAAGTTGTCGATCACGAGCAGGATCCGTCTGCCGCGCAGGGCGTCCGCCAGCGTCTCGACTCGCGGCCGCGCCGTCGAGTCCCGGACGCCGAGCACGCGCGCGATTTCCGCCAGGACGAGGTCCGGGTCGGTGATCGAAGCGAGCAAGACGAGGTAGACCCCGTCACGGAAGTGGCGGAGCGCGTTTCTCGCCGCTTCGAGGGCGAGCCGCGACTTTCCCGTCCCGCCGGTGCCCGTCAGGGTCAGCACCCGCACGTCGCCGGCGCTGAGCATGCCTGCGATGACCGCCAGTTCACTGTCACGTCCGACGAGCGGCGTAGGGCTGGCCGGAAGGTTGGTCGCGAACGGCGTGCGG
>JAOUHE010000137.1 GCA_029865285.1 Chloroflexota bacterium | reverse complement strand
GAGCAGCCTCATACCGACGCCGACGCCCCTCCCCAGTCCCAGCGCCACCGCGACCGCCCTTCCCTCCGGTTCGTCATCGGCCTCGGCATCGGCTTCGGCATCTGCGTCCGCCTTAGCCGCGGGGTCGGGATCGGTCAGCCCGTCGCCCACGCCGTAGTCGCCGCGGGGCGCCCAGAAGGGGCCATCCGGGCGCGGGTGCTATCCTTGAGGCCTCACCCAAGCCAACAGAGGGCTGTTTCCATGTTCAGCCGCGTACGCATCGCCATCCGCTTCTTCTTCATGGGGCTGGCGGTCGGTGTCCTGCTCGCACCACGCTCCGGTCAACAGACGAGGCGCCTGGTTCGCGAGCGTGCCGATCGTCTCCTCAACGACCTCCTGGACGCCGCCACGCTTGGCGCATTCGACTCCGGGCCGCTTCCGGCCGAAACGGATGCACCCATCGAGGAGGTTCCGGGCAACGGGCGCACCCGCAAGCGGGCTGTCACTCCCGCCCAGGCCTGATCGGTTCGTCCGCCGCCATCGCGGCCGATTGACCGATGGTCTGGCGCCGCGTCCGGAACCGGCGCGAGGACTCGACTGAGCCCGGAGACCCGCTCGTCCGCGCCCGGGAGCGCATGGTCGCCGAACAGATCGAGGCGCGCGGCCTGACCGATCCGGACCTCCTGCGAGCCTTCCGTGCCGTGCCGCGCCACCGTTTCGTGGATTCGGCAGAACCCTACGCCGACGAGGCGCTGCCGCTGCCTGCGGGCCAAACGATCTCGCAGCCCTATGTCGTGGCGCTCATGACCGATGCCGCGCGCCCGCCGGGCGGTTGGCGCGGGGCAAAGGTGCTGGAGATCGGCACCGGGAGCGGCTACCAGGCCGCGATCCTCGCCGAGTTGGGGGCCGAGGTGATCAGCGTCGAGCGGCACGCCGAACTCTCCGAGGAGGCGGGACGCCGGTTGGCCGATGCCGGGTACGAGGCGGTGCTCCTCGTCGTCGGTGATGGGACGAAGGGGTGGCCCGCCGGAGCTCCGTATGACGCCATTATCGTCACCGCCGCCGGACCGTCGGTGCCGCAGCCGCTTCTTCAGCAGCTCTCCGAAGAGGGGGGCAGGTTGGCGATGCCGGTCGGCGAGCGGCGGCACCAGCAGCTCAACGTCGTGGAGCGTCGGGGCTCCGAGCTCATCTCCAGCCGGCGTGATCCGGTCGTCTTCGTCCCGCTCATCGGGGAGTACGGCTTCGGGGAGTGATCCGTCCTAGAGCGGCGGGACCTCGTGGGTCGCGCGGCCCACCGGGCGCTGGGACCTGACTGCGACGGCTTGGCCGACCCCCCCGACACGCAGCCACGGCAGCGCTCCAGCCCGGACCAGCTCCCCGTCATAGACCTGCTCGATGCGACGCACCATCGCGTCCAGGCTGAAACGCCGCTCGACGGTGGCGCGGCCGGCCTCGCCCATCCGTTCCCGCATGGCTGGTGAGTTGGCGAGGCGGATACAGGCATCCGCGAGGGAAGGAGGATCCGCCGGCGGCACGAGGATGCCGTCGAGATCATCGGTCAGCACCTCGGGGATGCCGCCGACCGCGGATGCGACCACGGGTCGGCGCCGAGCCATCGCCTCGAGGATGGAGATCCCCTGCGCCTCGCGCAGCGACGGCATGACCGCGACGTCCAGCTCACCGGTTATGGCGGCAACGTCCTCGCGACGACCGGTGAACACGATCCGGTCGGCCACGGCGCGCGGCAGCGCGGCGGCCTGGGCGCGGAGCTCCGACTCCTGGGAACCTTCGCCGACGATCACCAGCCACGCTGCGGGCGCGCCGCGCAGGATGGCCGGCATCGCGTCGACCAGGTATCGGTGTCCCTTCTCCTCCTCGAGGCGCGCAACGACACCGAGCAGCGGAGCCCCACCCGGGATGCCGAACTCGTGGCGCAGCGCGCAGGAGTCGAGTGGCAGGTCGAACCGGGCCAGATCCACGCCGTTGGGGATGACGCTGAACGCCGCGCCGCCGCGACCCTCGTGGCGGACCTTGGCCTCGATCGCGGCCGACGGCACGATCAGCCGGTCCATGGCCGGCGTCAGCGCGGCCAGGGTTGCCACGTCCTCGGGCGATCGGACGCGCGAGGAGTGCACCGTGGCCATCACCACCGGCGTCTCCGCCGCGACGGCGGCGCGGACCCCGATCACCTCGGCCCGGTACATGTGGGCGTGCAGCAGGTCCACCTCGTGGCGTCGCAGGTAGGCAGTCAGCGCGTGGATGGCTGCGTCGTCATCGGTCTCTTCGATGACGTCCACCTCCAGGCCGAGCCGGTGCAGCCGATGAACCGCGCTTCCCCGCGAGAGCGAGAGAGCGCGGACCTCGTAGGCGTGGCGGTCGAGGTGGAGCAGCAGGCCGGAGTAGCTCTCCTGCGCCCCGCCGCTGCCCCCGGTGGCGAGGAGCTGGAGGACTCGGGGGCGCGGATGGCTGCTGGACCGATGGATTCGGCGATGCCGGCTGTACGGTGCCCCCGCGATGGCCCCCTCGTGGTCGGGATCATAGGTCGCGCGGAGGGGCCTCACAACCCGATGCTACTGCGGCGCGCGCCCAGACGCCGGTCGGCCCCTCGCCTGGTCGGCCGCTCGGCAGCGGAGCACTGCAACAGGGATTCATCCTGCGAGGGTGCGAATCAGGGCCGCCTCGCTCGCATGCTGAGAATTCGGCCGGGAATCGAGTGGATCGTGGTCGTAGTGCTCGGATATGGAGCGACGGCCGGTCCACTAGAGCATCAGCAGGCCGCTCGCACCCGGGTCGCGGCCCTCCCGGAGTGCGGGGCGGAGGGCACGGCCGTCGAGCGGGAGCTGAGCCCGAAGGGCGTCGCCTGCCTCCCGAACCGCACGTCGGTTGGCGTGCGTATCGGCCATGACCAGGAGGAGGTGATCGACTCGCGCGTCGCGGGCCTTGAGCTGCTCGCGGCGCAGGAGCGCCTGCCAGTCTCTGAGTCGCGTCTCAACAGCGACGCCGACGCGGGCGACGCCGAAGTCGAGGAGCACATCCCACGCACGCTGATCGCGGGGAATCGGCACCGGCGCCTCAAGGCGGTGCGGGAGGGTCGGATGCAGCAATTTGAGGAACCGTGCGACAAGGGCCGCATGACCCGCGTCACGCAACGGGCCGGCGGCCGGGTACATGCTGATGGCGAGGTCCTGGCCGAGCAAGCGCATCAGGCGCGCGGCCTCCCGCAGGTCGAGGAGCGGCCGGGCGCCTCGTTCGTATCGGCTCACCTGGGCGCGCGACACGCCGAGGACGGCAGCAACACGCTTCTGGCTGAGGCCGGCCGCATGCCGGGCTGCGCGGGCCGCCTGGGCGACTTCGCGGACGAGCCGATCGCCGCGGCGGGTGCCGAGATCGAGCGGATCCTCTCGCGATGGCATCGACCGATGATGCGCGCGGGTCGTTATCGACCGGTTACCGGAAGGTTGCGCTCGCGCTTTGCGCTCGGTCGCTCGGCATCGGAGCACTGCGACAGGGATTCGTCCCGCGAGGGTGCGAATCACGGCCGCCTCGCTCGCATGCTGAGAATTCGGCCGGGAATCGAGTGGATCGTGGTCGTAGTGCTCGAATGCCGAGCACCGAGAGCGCACGCAGAGCGGAGGCGAGGGATCAGTGGCACGTTCCGGAGCCGGCATCGACGAGCGAGCTTCCGGGCGCGGGAACGAAGCGCCATTCATAGGCAGACTCGCCCAGGGTGAGCATCAGCAGGCCGTACGAGTCGTCAGCGCGCAGCTCGGTGTGCGGGCCGGCGGGACGGGTCAGCTCGTACAGGCTCCGCCCCCCGGTGCCGACGACGAACGAGCGGATCCCATCCGCGAGAGCGAGACGCTCGTAGTCGTGGTCGTGGCCGGTGAGCACGAGGTCGGCGCCAGCGGTGGCGAGGGCGGTCCATAGCGCATCGGTGCGGTCGTCGTCACCGTGGCGGCCCGAGGAGTACCGCGGGTGATGCCAGTAGGCGAGCGTGCAAGCGGCGGGACTCGCGGCGCCCGATGCCGCGAGATCGGCCTCCAGCCAGGCGAGCTGCGGCGACCCCGGCCCGCAGCCGCCCACCGCGTCGCAGTTCGAATTCAGCACGATGACGTGCCACGTGCCGAGGCCGTACGAGTACCAGCCCGCGCCGGGCGTGCCGGCCGCAGCCCCGAAGTAGGAGAAGTAGCCGGAGGCATCGGTCGTCTGGTAGTCGTGGTTGCCGAGAGCCGGGCGGATTCGGGCGCGCAGGGATCCCCAGGCCGGATCGAAGCAGTCAGCGTAGTCGGCGGACGAGCCATCCGGATAGACGATATCGCCGAGCAGGGCGATCGTCCCCGGCAGACGTGCGGCGAGGTCGGCGACGGCATCGTCATCGGTGCCGTCGCAGGAGCCGATATCCCCCACCGCCAGCAGGACGCTGCCCCCGGGTTCGATGCTGGGCAGTGGAATGGCCGGCGCGAGCGGGGGGCCGACGTGCCAGACCAACAGCAGGGC
>JAOUHE010000017.1 GCA_029865285.1 Chloroflexota bacterium | reverse complement strand
CCCAGGTCGCGGCAGGCACGCAGGATGCGTACCGCGATCTCACCACGGTTCGCGATCAGGATCTTGGCGAACATCAGGCTGGCACCGCGGCGGCGGCACCGACGAGGGCCTCCACGGTCGTCCCCAGGTCGGCCGGATCCGAGACGGTCAGGCACCGCGCCTGGGGAACGATGCGCCGCACCATCCCGACCAGGGCCCCGCCCGGTCCGCACTCGACAAAGGTGTCGACCCCCTCGGCGGCCATGCGCTGCACCGAGCGCACCCACTCCACCGGTGAGCTGACCTGCCGGGCGAGGAGCCCACGGATCTGGGCCGCGTCGGTCAGCGGCTCGGCGGTGACGTTGCTGACCAAGGGAATCTCCGCGTCACGCCAGGCGGCCGACGCAAAGTCGTTCGCGAGCGTTGCGCCGACCGGCGCCATCTTCGGGGAGTGGAACGGCCCCGACACGTTGAGCGGGATGGCGCGTCGCGCACCGGCCGCCATGAGACGCTCGGCGGCGGCGGTCAGGGCCGCGGCTGTCCCGCTGATCACCACCTGTGCCGGCGCGTTGTCGTTCGCTACCACCGGGTCGCCGTCGGCGCCGATCTCCCGCGCCGTCGCCTCGACCGCCGCGGACACGGTCTCGCGGTCGAGGCCGATCACGGCCACCATCCCACCGGCCACGCCGGCATCGGCCATCAACGCGCCCCGCCTGGCGACGAGCCGCAGTGCGTCGGCCAGCGACAGCACGCTCGCGGCGACCAGCGCGGCGTATTCCCCCACCGAATGACCCGCCACGTAGGCTGGCTCAAGTCGTTCGCCACGAGAGGCAAGCGCCTCCTCGAAGGCTCGAAGGCACGCGACCGAGGTCGCCACCAGGCATGGCTGTGTCTGTCGGGTGTCATCCAGGAGCTCAGCGGGACCCTCCCAGGCGAGCCGGGAGACCGACCAGCCGAGGGTTGCGTCGGCCTCGTCGAAGGCGGCGCGCGCACCCGGCGAGAATTCCGCCAGAGCACGGCCCATGCCGACCACCTGCGATCCCTGCGCGGAGAAGAGGAGCGCCACGCTCATTCGGCGGGCTCCAGTTCGACCAGCAGCTGTCCGTATTCGACCGCCTCACCGGCTTCGGTGACGAGGTGGCGAACCGTTCCACCGCGCGGTGCGCGTACGTCGTGGTGCACGCCGAGCACCTCGACGTGACCCAGTTCGTCGCCCTTCTCCACCGCCAGGCCGGGTCCGAGCCCATCGGCGTAGACGAAGAAGCCAACGGCCGGTGCCGTGATCCCGTGGTTCGCCGATGCGGCAGCGGGTGCCGGACCCACCCGGTCGACCGGGACCACCCCGGGGCCGGCATGGGAACGCGCCGGGGGCGATCCCGGATCGGTGGGGACGGCGGTTCGCACGGCGCGAACGCGCAGCTCGCCGTCACGCACCTCGATCTCGCCGAGGCCGTGCCGAGCCAGGCGTTCGGTGAGTTGGGGCAGCAGCTCGTCGGCGGCGCGACGGACCAGCGCCATCGTGTCCTGCGGATCGCTCATGCGCCTCCCTCGTTGTTCTCACTGTCGTCGCTGCTCGGCCAGATCTCGCTCCAGCGCGGCCGCCGCGGGATGCCGGGCAGATGCAGCCGGCGCCCGATCCTGTGTCGCAGCGACGGTGCCGCGACCTCCCCACGGTCGGCGACCTCCGTCTCACGATGAAGTCCGATGCCGCGCAGACGAGCATAGCGGCTTCCGAGCAGAGCCTCGGGATCGAGCCGGCTGATGCGACCCAACGAAGCGAGGATGGCGCTCTTGAGCGCGGCGGCGGTCGCGTCGTGATCAACGTGCGCGCCTTCCCCGGGCTCGGCGATGACCGAGTCGATCACTCCGAGTTTCAGCTGATCGGCGGCTGTCATGCGCATCGCGGCGGCGGCGGCCGGGGCGGCCTCGGGCGAGCGCCACAGGATCGCGGCGCAGCCCTCGGGGGAGATGACCGCGTAGACCGCGTTCTCCAGCGCGAGCACCTCGTCGCCGACGCCGATGGCGAGCGCCCCGCCGGACCCACCCTCACCGACGATGACCACAACGATCGGAACCTCCAGGCCGGTCATCAGCTTGATGCTCGAGGCGATCGCCTCGGCCTGCCCGCGCTCCTCCGCGGCGGGGCCCGGGAACGCGCCCGCGGTGTCGAGGAGGGTGATCACCGGGATCCCGAGCTTGTCGGCGAGTCGCATCAGTCGCTGCGCCTTGCGGAAGCCCTCCGGGTGCGCCGACCCGAAGTTGCGGAAGATGTTCGAGTCGGTGTCGTTTCCCTTCTGGTGCCCGATCACCATCACCGCGCGACCGTCGAGCAGCGCCGGACCGCCGACGATCGCCGGGTCGTCACGGAATGACCGATCGCCGTGGAGCTCGATGAAGTCATCGAAGATGCGCGGGATCAGATCGAGCGTGCGCGGCCGTTGCGGGTGCCGCGCCAGCTGAACGCGACGCCAGGCCTCAGCGGCCTCCTCCTCGGTCGGCGGGACGAGACCTTCGATCGGGGGGAGCGTCATCGCTCGGACTCCTCGCGAGTCGTCGCCAGGTCGCCGTTCGTCCCGGATTCGACGCCGATCCCGACCGTGTCGCTGACGGCGCCGCCGAGCCGCTCGGCGATGCCCGAAAGGACCCCGATCGGGCCCCATCCGCGACTCTCGCCGGCCGGGCCCTCCGCCAGATGTGCGACCGGGAGCACTCGGAGCAGCCGGGAGAGCACGCCTCGCAGCTCCGCTCGGGGGACGACGCGGTCCACCAGACCGTGCTCCAGGAGGAACTCCGCGGTCTGGAAACCATCCGGCAGCTCCTCGCCCACGGTTCCGCTGGCGACGCGCGCGCCGGCGAAGCCGATGAGGGCGCGCGGTTCGGCGAGGATCACATCGCCAAGCGAGGCGAAGCTCGCCAGGACCCCGCCGGTGGTCGGATCGGTCAGGACGCTGATGAACGGAACGCCGGCACCATCGAGTCGGGTGAGTGGTGCGGTGGTCTTGGCCAGCTGGAGCAGGGAGAGGGTTCCCTCCTGCATGCGCGCGCCGCCGGACGCGCTGATCACAACGGCTGGGATCCGTTCGTGAAGCGCGGCCTCGAAGCAGCGAGCGAGCTTCTCGCCGACCACGCTGCCCATGCTGCCGCCCATGAAGCGGAAGTCGAAGATGGCTATCGCGATCCGCTGGCCGTCGATCGTGCCGGTGCCCCACACCGCCGCTTCCCGCAGGCCGGTCTTGACGCGGGACGCCTCGAGGCGATCAGGGTATGGCTTCTGGTCATGGAAGCCGAGCGGGTCACCGGACTCGAGACCGGCGTCACGCTCGACAAAGCTGTCGTCGTCGAGCAGCAGGTCGATCCGCTCGCCGACGCTCATGCGGAAGTGGTGGCCGCAGGTCGGGCAGACGCGCAGGTTGCGCTCCAGCTGCTTGTTGAAGATCTGCGACTCGCAACTCGGGCACTTGACCCACGTCTCGGCGGAGACGTCGCGGCGACGGCTGAATGGGAACTTGATCGGCATCTGACGCTCCTACCGATGCGCCGGCGGGACGCCGGTTGCTGCATGACGGCGGGTGCCGATCCACAGGGCGAGGGCTGTCAGCCCCACCCCGATAACCGCCGAGGAGATCACACCGGCGATCGCGAGACGCCCTGGCTGCCGCAGCTCGCGGCGCGTCACGTCGGAGATCGCCGCGGCGGCGGCGGCGAGGCGTCGCCGGCGGACGAGGCGCGCCTCGAGACGCGAGCTGAAGCGTGCGCCGACCGGCATCGGTGAGAGCGCAGCACGGATCAGCGCGGCGGCATCGACCAGCGGCGCAAGCTCCGGATCGACACTCGGCCGATCCCCGGCGAGCAGGCCGGCGACGGCTTCATCCAGGCGATCTGCACGGGTACGGGTGGTCAAACGCTCTCACTCGAGGTACGGGATTGGACGGGTCATCCTGCACGGCCCGCACACACAAGAACACCGCGCCGGCCGAATCGTTACACGCTGACCCGTGGAACGGGGCCTCGTCAGCCCCCCAGGCGGGTGGCGAGATCTCGCAGCGCCCGATGCAGCAGCACGCGCGCGGCCCCCTCGGAGCGATCCAGCACCTGTCCGATCTCGCGGGAGGTGAGCCCGTCAACGAAGCGGAGGAGCACCACCTGGCGCCGGTCGTCGGGCAGGTCGGCCACCGCGTCGAGCACGCGCCGCAGCTCCTCGGCGCGTGCCACCAGCCCGGCCGGATCGGCGTTCGGGGCCGGCGGATCGATGTTCTGGTGCAGCGGAACCACCGACCGGCGGGTCCGACTGCGCCGCGCGTTGGCGATGGTGTTGTGCGCGATACGGAAGAGCCACGCGCGGAAGCTGGCGCCCGTGTCGGTGAAGGTGGGGAGCGCCCGCAGGGCAGCCATGAAGGTGCGCTCGGTCGCGTCTTCGGCGTCATGGTGATCGCCGAGCTGGTAGAAGGCGTAGCCGTAGACGCGGTCCAGATAGCGGCGATAGAGCACATCGAACGCGGCGCGGTCGGCCTGTGCCGCGCGCACGGCCGGATAGTCGGGGTCGGTCCCGTCTGTCGGCCGGCGCGCCTCAGCACCTGCCGGTTGCACCCCATCCGCGGGGCGAAGGTCGGTCATGCCAGCGCTCCCGCGGTCGCGGCATCCATGACGCGGACTACCTCTCCAACGGTGTAGCCGGTCCGGCCGGCCGCGTCGTCCAGGAGCAGAGAGCCGTCGTCGCCGATCCCCGCCACCCGGCCCTCCACCACCGTTCCGCCGAGGTCGAGCTCGACGCGTTTGCCGTCGAGCCACGAGACGGAGCGTAGGCGCGCCAGGGGGGCAGCCCCGGCTTCGAGCGCGGCGATCTCGCGATCGAGCGCACCCAGGAGCGTGCCGAGGAGCGCGACTCGGTCCACCGGGGCCCCGACCAGATCGGTCAGCGACGTTGCACGCGCGGCGATCTCGGCGGGCATGTCCGCGCGTCGCCAATTGGTGTTGATGCCGACGCCGATGATCGCCTCGACCAGCCACCCGTCCTCGAGCGCGGTCTCGAGCAGAAGACCGGCCAGCTTGGTGCCATCGGCAGCGATCACGTCGTTCGGCCAGCGAATGGCGAGCTCGGCCTCAGGCGCCACCGTCGCACACGCGTCCCGGACCGCCAGTGCGGCGGCGATCCCGAGCAGGCCGGCGGCGTGGGGATCGAGGCGCGTCCGGAGCGGAACGCTGACCATCAGGTTCGCCCCCGGCGGGGAGAGCCAGCTGCGTCCCCGCCTGCCGCGGCCGGCGGTCTGCAGGTCGGCCACAACTGCCAGGCCGTCGCCCCCCGGCTCCCGCAGAGCTTCCCGGGCACGGTCGTTGGTGGAGCCGATCGAGGCGTGGTGCTCGATCCGGCGGCCAACGCGGCGCGCGGCGTTCCCGGCACCGGCCCAGGCGGCGGGATCGGTCGGATTGATCCGAAGCGAAAAGTCCATGAGGCGGCTGATGGTACCCCAGGCGCCCAAGCGCGAGGCCGCGGAGAGCATGGTGACGGTACACTCGGCGCCTGATGAGCCAGCCCGCCACCCGCGAGCGCGTCTTCAGCGGGATCCAGCCTTCCGGCGCCTCGCACCTGGGCAATTACCTGGGCGCGCAGGTGAACTACGTCGCGCTGCAGGAGCGCTACGAAGCGATCTACGGGATCGTCGATCTCCACGCCATGACGACAGTCCACGACGGCGAGCAGTTGCGTCAGCTGACCCACGACATGGTGCTCGACCTGCTTGCCATCGGTCTCGACCCGGACCGATCGGCGCTCATCCGGCAGTCGGACCTGCCCGAGCACGCCGAGCTGTGCTGGATCTTCAACACGGTCGTTCCGGTGAGCTGGCTCGAGCGCAATCCGACCTACAAGGAGAAGCGCACCGACGGGATCGACAACAGCAACGGGCTGCTCACCTACCCGGTCCTGCAGGCGGCCGACATCGTCATCTACAAGGCGACCCACGTGCCGGTCGGCAAGGACCAGGCGGCGCACCTGGAGCTCTCACGCGAGATCGTCCGCGCCTTCAATCGGCGGTACGGCGAGATCTTCCCCGAGCCGCAGGCAGTCTTCACCGATGCGCCGGTGGTGCTCGGCACCGACGGGGTGAAGAAGATGAGCAAGAGCGCCGGCAACACGATCCGCGTCTTTGACGAGCCCGACGAGATCCGGCGCACGGTGATGAGCATGGTCACCGACACGCAGCGCATCAAGCGCACCGACCCCGGCCGCCCCGAGGTCTGCAATGTGTGCCAGCTGCACCGATTCTTCGGCGGCGACTACCTCCAGATCCAGGACGGGGAGCGGACCGCCCGAACCGGATGCGTCGAGACCAAGCAGCTGCTCGCCGAACGGATCATCGAGTTCTTTCGACCGATGCGCGAGAAGCGTGTCGCACTCGCGGCCTATCCTGACCATGTGGAGCAGGTACTGGCTGCGGGCCTGGCAAAGGTGCGTCCGATCGTCGATGCCACCATGGCCGAAGTGCGCGCCGCGGTCGGCATCGGCCACACGCGAGCAAGTTCACGATGACCGGCGGCGAGCAGGTCGGCGGCATCGGCCCGCGCGAGCGCCGCTGGCTCTTCTTCTTCCTGGTCGTCGCGACCGCATACGTCAGCCTTCTCCTCGCCGAGACCCTGCTCAACTTCCTGAGCGGCTTCGGCCAGATCATCCTGATCCTTTTCCTCGCATGGCTCCTGGCATTCGTCATGTCGCCGGTGGCGCGTTCGATTGAGCGGCGCCTGTCTCTGTCGCAGTCACCTTCAGTCGGACTCGCCTACCTGCTGGCACTCGTCGGCCTCGGCATCGTGCTCTTCACCGCGGGCGGGGCGATCAGTCAGCAGCTGACCGCCGCGACCGATGAGTTCCCACGGACGGTCGTGCGCATCGAGCAAACGCTCGGCGACTACCAAGCTGCGCTCGGCCTGAACCGCGCCCAGATCGACTTCGTGGAGCTCTTCCACAGCGCGCAGGACCAGTTCGGCAAGCTCTTCACCGCCATCTTCGACCAGGCCGAGGCGATCGCCGGCGCGACCCTGAACACGCTCGGATCGCTGTTCCTGATCCTGATCCTTTCGCTCTACATGCTGATGGACCGCGATCGGATTCTCGGCAAGGTCAACCGCGTGGTCCCCCGCCGCTACAACGACGAGCTCCAGATCCTGGAGCGCAGCGTGGCGCGCGCGTTCGGCGGATTCCTGCGGGCGCAGATCATCCTGGCGTTCGTCCAGGCAGTGCTGGTCGCAGTGGTCGGCACCATCTTCGGGATCCCGTACCTGTTCCTGGTCGGCCTGCCGTCCACGCTGGCGATGCTGATCCCATTCTTCGGGCCACCGTTGGCGCTGCTGCCACCGGTCCTGGCGGCGTGGATCTACACGCCCGACACGTTCATCATCTCAACCGTCATCCTCGTCGGCGTGCAGACGGTGGTGGTCAACTGGCTGCAGCCACGCCTGATGCGCGGAGCGCTGGGGATGCACCCGATCCTCGTCCTGGTCGGACTGCTGGTCGGCGCACAGGTGGCCGGGGTGTGGGGCGCGCTCTTCGGGATCCCGATCATCGCGGTGGCAAACGTCTTCCTCAGCCTGCTCCTGCTGGGTGAGGTGCCCAACGCAGCGCTGCCCGACCGCGAGCAACTCAGCGATGTCGGCGAGGGGACGATGGTGCGCGTCGCCAAGGCGCAGGTCTCCGACGAGACGCATCCGCACATTCACGTGCGACGCAGCCTGCGCCCCGACGGCGAGGAACAGTTCGAGATGGTTGTCGACGAGCCGGGGGGCGAGCCCTAGTCGAGGCGGGCGGGCCGCGGCGTCGATTCGTCCGACCAGGCATCGCGCAGGGCCAGGTGACGGTCTCCAGCCTTCGTCCAGGCCTCGTCGACCGGGACACTGAAGACTCTCCGAACCAGATCCGTCGTCAGGACCTCGCCCGGCGGTCCATCGGCGGCCACTCGTCCTCCGTCGAGAATCGCCACGCGCGGGGCGAAGGCGGCCGCCAGGTTGAGGTCGTGCAGGACGGCCAGCACGGCCATGCCGCGCTGATTCCGCAGCCGCCGGATGGCTGTGAGCAGGGCCACCTGGTGCGCCAGGTCGAGATGCAGCGTCGGCTCGTCGAGTAGCAGCAGGTCCGGCTCCTGTGCCAGCGCCATCGCCACCAGCAGCCGCTGCCGCTCGCCGCCGGAGAGCTCCTCGACCCACCGGTCGGCAAGCCCGGAAGCGTCCGCGTCGTGCAGTGCGCGCTCAATGGCCCGCTCGTCAGCCGCGGTCGATCCGAAGAGACGCTGCGCGTGGGGGGACCGCCCCATCGCCACCAACTCGGCGACCCGAAAACCGCCGGGGAGATCCACCTGCTGGGGCAGGACGGCGACCCGGCGGGCCAGCTCGTCGCGTCGCCACTCGGGGAGCCTGCGGCCCCCGAAGGTGACGCTCCCGCCGTCGGGCGTCAGCGTGCCGGCCAGGCAGCGGAGCAATGTCGTCTTGCCGCTCCCGTTGGTGCCGAGCAGGGCAACCAGCTCACCCGGAGCGACGTCCAGGTCGACGCCGCGCAGCACCTCGCGCCGTCGGCCACCGGGCAGCGCGTAGCCCGCCAACAGGCCCGCGACCGAGATGAGCGGCTCGACCGGCTCGGCCGAGGTCGCAGGCAGCTCGAGCGCGATGCTCACGACAACCCTGCCCGCACGCTCCGCGACCGACGGAGCAGCCACAGGAAGAAGGGCGCCCCCAACAGGGCGGTGACGATGCCGACCGGGATCCCTCCGGCCAGACGGGCACCCAGATCGGCGAGGGTGAGCAGGGCCGCGCCGTACAGGGCACTGGCGGGAAGCAGAAGGCGGTGATCAGGCCCCGTGGCGAGCCGCAGGACATGTGGGACCACCAGCCCGACAAAACCGATCGTTCCGGAGATGGCCACTGCCGCCGAGGTCGTGAGCGAGGCGAGCGCGGTGAGGATCAGCTTCTCGCGTTCGACATCGACGCCCAGGTGGGCGGCCTGCGCGTCGCCAAGCAGCAGGACGTTGAGCCGCCGCCATCGCACCAGGAGGAGCACAAAGCCGATCCCAACCAGCGGCGCCGCGAAGGCAAGCTGCGACCACGAGGCGCCGGCGAGCGAGCCCATCAGCCAGCCGAAGATCGCGCCGAGCACCCGTCCGGAAAAGAACATGAGCAGTGCCACGCCCGCGGCAAGTACCGCGGAGACGGCATACCCGGTCAGCAGCAGGGTCACCACCGGCACCCGTCCGCCACCGCGAGCGATGGCGTAGACCAGCAGGACCGTTCCGAGCCCGCCGGCGAACGCCAGCAACTGGACGACGCCGATGCCCAGCCAGGCGGTGCCGGCACCGACGGCCAGCGCGGGGACGAGCAGCGGCGCGACGATCCCGAGGGTGGCTCCCAGGGATGCCCCGGCCGCCGTCCCGATGATGTACGGATCGGCCAGCGGGTTTCGCAGCAGCCCCTGGAAGACGGTCCCGGCGATCGCCAACCCGCCGCCGACCAGCATCGCGGTCAGCACGCGCGGCAGGCGGAGGTCGACGATGATCGTCTCCGAGGACGCCGGCCACGTGACCGGGATGGGGAGTCCCAGCAGTCGCCGGCCCAGAATGCCGGCGGTGTCTCCGAGGTCGATCCCGACGCTGCCGGCGGTCACGGCGACGCCCATGACGACCAGCGCCAGCACCGTACCGAACCCGAGTACCACGCCGGCCCGCGTCAGGGACGGCCCGAGGACCAGCGGTCGGATCCCGGTGGTGGGAGTGACCACGCTCTCCGCGCGCATCGTCAGATCGGGTCGAATCGATCGGGGTGGATGGCGCGGGCGAGTGCCTCGAGCCCGTCGATGATGCGTGGGCCCGGCCGCGTGATCACCAGGTCGTCGAGCATGATCCGGATCGACCCGTCGTGGACGGCCGACATGACGTGCCAGCCGGGACGCAGTGCAACGCTGGCCGGGGTGATCGATGGGTCATACGCGGCATCGCCGAGCAGGATCAGCTCCGGATCCGCCGCGATGAGCTGCTCGAGCGAGATGCTCGTCGAGAGCGGGTCGCCGGTGATCGGCTCGCCACCGGCGGCGGCCACGAGCGAGGCGAGGAAGGAGTCTTCGCCGGCGGTATAGATCGTGCCGGCGAATACGCCCACCTCGTAGAAGACACGCGGGGCAGGGGCCCCCGCTACCGCGCGCGCCACCGCATCGGCGCGTTCGAGCATGGCGGCGACCACCGTCTCGGCCGCGGCGCGTGCCCCGATGGCCGCGCCGACAAGGTGGATCTCCTCGTACACCTCTTCGAGCGTCGACGGGTAGAGGACGAGAACGGGCAGACCCAGCTCGGCCAGGCCGTCGATCACCGAGCTGGGGGTCAGCTCGTTGCCGGCCGCCAGCACCAGGTCCGGCTCAGCGGCGACAACCTTCTCGAGATCCACCTGGGCGGCGATGACGACCCTCGGGATATCGGTCACCTGCGACGGGTAGTCGTCGAAGTCGGTAACGCCGACAAGCCGGTCGCAGGCATCCAGCGCGCACACGATCTCGGTGTTCGATGGCGCCAGGCTGACGATGCGGCGCGGCTCGGCCGGGATCGTTACGGTGCGACCGGCGGTGTCGGTCAGCGTGAGCGGGAAGGCGGGCGCGAGTGACGCGGGGGACTGATCGGGCGACGCGGAGGGCGCGCAGGCACTCAACACGAGCGCGGCGAGCATTGCCAGAAGGGGGAGCGGACGGGGTCGGGGGGTCATGCTGATGCCATTCCCTTTCACGCGAGGGGGTTGGACATCGCGTGCGGGCTGGCGACCTGACTCCCGTGCTCGTCCGCCGAAGCGGCGGTACGGCGCGGATACAGTAGCGGGACTGCGCCGGCTTCTCACCGGCTTCTCCATTTGTCCACGGCCTTGCGGCCGTGGCACCCGACGCGGTCTTCAATTGATAACGGGGCGACGCTACCGGAGGGCAGCGGCGCGAAACGATGGTCGCTAGGCGGAGACTCCGACCTCAACGTGCCCGTAGAGAGGGGTCTCCTTGGCGGCATCGGAGAGCATCGAGTCGAGGATCTTCTGCATCGCGAGGGTATGCGAGCAGCCCCCGGCGGACTCGAAGAGGTGGCAGTCACAGTGCCATTGATCGGCGTCGAGGGAGACGGTGTGGCTCCCGTTGTCTCCGGTGAAACTGGCGTCCAGGCGCCCGATCTTCACGCGGTCCGACTCATGCGCATAGCGCATCGCCTTTTCGACCTTGCCGACCATGCTTGAATGCACGTTGCGTACCCTCCCGGCGCCGGCACCCGGCGCCGTTCTATCGGCGCCCGTCAGTCCGTCGACCGAGCGAGCCGCTGCTTCAACATCGCCAAGAGTGTAACCGGGGTCGGGTCGGTCTGGTAGAGGATTGCGAGATATACGCTCACCAGATCGCCAAGCGCCACCGCGGTGAGTACCCGCGCCAGGGGTGACGGACCCTCGGCCCAGACCACGCTGCGGTTGGTCGCGCGCTCGCCAAGCAACTCGTTGACCACTGCGTAGCGGTCGGCGATCTCGGCCGGCTCGTTCGGGTCGCGCAATTCGACCACGTACAGCGCGTCGGACAACTCGCGCGGATTGAGGCTGCCCTCGATGGCGTTGTGGTTCGCCTCGGGCATCGGCTCGAACATGGCCCACGCCTTGGCGTTCTCATTGAACTGGGTCTTCCAGCGGTGGGCGACCGGCAGCATGATTCCGGCCCCATAGACCGCCGGAATGCGCCCGTAGATCGACCAGGCCAGCTGCTTGGCGACACTCGCCTCGGTCTCCACCGATGGCGCATTGCGCCCGAGCACGGCGTCGAGGGCCTCGACCGCAGGCCCCAGCGGGTCCGGGTCGGTCAGGAGCTCGAGGCGCGACAGCAGCTCGTGCACCAGGCCCAGTCCAAAGCCGATGGCGGCGCGCGGCTGGCCCGTCGCCCGGTACTGGAGATACGGCGTGCGGTCGGCGACGGCGTCCGCCCCGAGGCGTCCACCGGTGCTCGCCACCACCAACGGCAGGCCGCGGCGACGCGCCTCGTCGACCCCGCTCAGGGTCTCGACCGTCTCGCCCGAGTGGCTGACGGCGATCACCAGTGTCCGTTTCCCGGCCCACGCGGGGAGCCCGTAGTCGCGGTGCACGGTCAGTGGAACGCGCAGGCGATCGCCCGCGATTCCGGCCACGAGTTCGGCACCGATCGCCGAGCCGCCCATCGCCAGCACGAGCACCCCATCGACGTCGCGGTGTGACTCGGGAAGCTTGGCGGCGGCAACCACGCGCCGCGCCTCCGCCAGTTGGCCGGGGAGCCGCTGCACCCGTCCGAGCATGTCGCCCGGGTCGATCCGCGAGATGACCGCCAGATCGTCGAGGGTGACGGCATCCTCGATCTGCGGCGGAGCGAGCTCCTCGTCGGCGGTCTCCTCGGGGCGCTGCCCGGGCTCGTCATCAGGGTCGCGGTAGCCGAAGAAGTCGCGCGCGTCGGTCACGAGGCGGATCTCCTCATCCGGGAGCGCCCGCCGCGGCGATCCGACGCCCCTCGGCAAGGAGCGCGTCGAGGTCCGCCGGCGATCGCGCCTCGCCGTAGACTCGCAGGAGCGCCTCGGTCCCGGAGAAGCGGATGAGCAGCCAGGACCCATCGTCGCGGTAGAACTTGAATCCGTCCCCGGTGTCGAGCGCCACGCGTCGGGCCACGCCGACTCCCGCCAGCTGCTCGGGTGCCTCGTTCTCGAGGCGCGCCAGCGTGCTGCGCTTCACCGCGTCGTACCCCTCGCGGGCGAAACGGATGTCGATCCGGTCGTAGTAGCTCGGTCCGGCCAGTGCCTGGAGCTCCGCCAGCACCTCGGACGCCTGTTTCCCCTTCGCCAGCCACAGGTCGAGCAGGAAGAGGCCCGAGGCGAGGCCGTCACGCTCGGGGATGTGCATCCCGAAGCCGAAGCCGCCCGACTCCTCTCCACCGATGACCGCGTTCGTCTCGGTCATCTTGGGCCCCACGAACTTGAAGCCGACGCCGGTCTCGTACGCCTGCGTCCCGTAGATCTCCGCCAGCCGGGGGACCATCGAGGTGGTCGTGACGGTGTAGACGGCCGGACCGATCTGCCCTCGCACGTCGAGGAGGTACCAGTAGAGCAGCCCGTACACCTGCAGCTGGTTCACGAAGACACCCTGCTCCGTGGCCATCCCGACGCGATCGGCGTCTCCATCAAAGGCGATCCCGATGCCGGCGCCCCAGCTCGGAATCTCCTCCAGCCAGGCGTCGATATTGGGGCGGATCGGCTCCGGATTGACCCCACCGAAATACGGATTGCGCTCGGTGTGGAGCTCGCGGATGGTCAGCTTGCCACCCTCGAGCAGACGGGTGAACCAGCCGGCGCCCGATCCGTAGAGCGGCTCGACCAGGACCCTCCTGTCCGCGGCGCGAATCCGTTCGATGTCGACGATGCTGGCGAGCTGGTCACGGAAGCGTGGATAGGGATCGAACATCTCGACGAGCCCGGCGGCGACCGCGTCGTCGTAGTCGCGGCGGGGCGGCAACTCGTCCTCGGGGTGCCGATCCATGGTGGCCTCGATTGCGGTGAGCATCTCGGGCGCCGCTGCGCCGCCGGTATCGGCCTTCACCTTGAAGCCGTTGTCGGTCCAGGGGTTATGGCTGGCGGTGATGACGATGCCCGCCCCTGCACCGAGCTCACGGGTGAAGAAGCTGCCGACCTGCGTGGGGACCGCCTCGGGCGGGGTGAAGGACCGGATGTCGTGCGCGGCGAGGACCTCCACGCAGGCGCGTGCGAAGTACTCGGAGGCGAACCGGCGGTCGTGGCACACGACGACGCCGCGCGCGGCGGCGCCGGTCTCCTCGAGGTACTCCGCCACGGCGCGCGCGCAGCGGCGAACGTTGTGGAAGGTGAAATCCTCGCCGATCGCGGCGCGCCAGCCGTCGGTTCCGAACTTGATCTTCGTCACGGGCACTCGCACTCAGGTGTGTCTGGGGCAATGGTAGCGGCTAGCGCTCACCCATCCGACGATCCGCCTCCGCCGCGACCCGCGCGAGCTCCGCCTGCAGCTCGGCCAACCGCGGTTTGAGTGCCTCGCCCTCGGCGATGCGGATGTGCGCACCCTCCACCACGCGAATTCGCGCGAAGGGGAGCGGCACGACCTGGCGATCCCAGCGCCGTCGAAGGCGGAACGAGGGGCGAACGCTGACCGCCCACGGCACGATCGGCAGGCCCGATTCGCGCGCAAGCAGGAGCGCCCCCGGCTTGGCAACTCGATACGGACCAAGCGGTCCGTCGGGGGCCAGCGCGAGGCTCCAGCCGGCGCGCCCATAACGCCCCATGTCGCGGGCCAGGCGTCCCGCCTCGGCGCGGGCCGACTCGGGAGGCAGGGCCACCACGCCGCACTCGAGCCCCTCGATCATGCCGTTCATCACGATCCCCCGGAAGCCGCGCGTCGAGAAGGAGACGAAGCGCCGATCGCTCCGAAGCCGCCAGATGCCGACGGCCTGGAGCAGATTCGCCTCGTGCCAGACCGCCACGATCGCGGGCCCCTGATAAACCGTCGGGCCGCTGACTCGGGCGGTCGCGGCGACCAGCCGCACATATCGGCTCATTAGCCATCCGGCGAACCGGGCCAGTGGACGCAACAGGAGATGCTGCTCCTGGGTCGAGGCGGGCGGCGGTGCAATCGCCAGGGGCGGGAGGCGGGGCTTCACCGGCCGCTACAGGTATTTCTCGCCGGCCGTGGCAGCGATCTCGTCAAGGACCGGCTTGATCTCCTCGGCGCGATCGCGGGCGCAGACCAGCAGCGCGTCCGGCGTATCCACAATGATCACGTCCTGCAGCCCGACGGTGACGATCAGCCGCTCGCCGCCGTGCACCAGGACGCGCTCGGATCCACGGTCGAGGTGCTGACCGGACGCCACGAGGCTGGCTCCGGACTGGGCAGAGAGCGTCTCAAGCAGCGTGGACCATGAACCGATGTCGCTCCAGCCCGCTTCGAGCGGTACGACCGCCATCCTGCCCTCGGCGGCTGCGGGCTCGGCGATGCCGGTGTCGATGGAGATGGCCGGTATCGGCTCCAGGATGGTCCGGACGTCGGACATCCATCCGGGCGTCCGGTGCAGGGCGGCAATCTTGTCGAGCGCTGCCGCCAGCTCGGGCTGGAACAACTCGAGAGCCTGGCGATACGCGTACGCCCGCCAGACGAAGACCCCGGCATTCCACAGGTGATCGCCGGTTGCGAGCATCTCGGCCGCGGTGCCGGCATCGGGCTTCTCGACGAATCGATCGACCAGTGCGGTCGGGACGGCCGGATGGAGGCGTTCGCCCACCTTGATGTAGCCGTACCCGGTCGCCGCGTGGGCAGGCTTGACGCCGAGCACCACCAGGTAGCCACGTTCCGCGGCCGTCGATGCCTCCCGCAGCGCCTGGACGAACCGCTCCGCGTCGGCCACGAAGTGATCCGCCGGCAGGACCACCGCAACCTCATCACTCTCGCGGCGAGCGAGCACCGTGGCCAGCCCCGCGGCGACCGCGGTGGAGCGCGCCAGCGGCTCGCCGAGCACGTTGTCGGCGGGGATCTGCGGCAGCTGCGCCTGCGTGGCGCGGACGTGTGCCTGGCTGGTGATGACGTAGATGTCCTGCGGCTTCAACACGCCGCCGACGCGGGCCACGGTCTGCTGCAGCAGGCTCGTCTCACCGGTGAGTGCCAGCAGCTGCTTCGGTGTGCTGCGTCGCGACAATGGCCAGAGGCGCGTGCCGGAGCCGCCGGCCATCACAATCGCGAACATCAGCGTCCCGTCTCTGGCGCGGCCCCGGCGGCGCCGGTCTCGGTTTCGAGTCTCGCGCCCAGCTCCTGCGTACGCCGGTAGGCGGCCCATACGGCGTCAGACATGACGGTGCGCAGGCGTCCCTTCTCCAACTCATAGATGGCCGCGGCGCTCGTGCCGCCGGGCGAGGTGACCAGGTTGCGCAACTGGGCGGGGTGCAACTGGGATCGAGCCGCGAACTCGGCGCTGCCGACCAACGTGACCGCGACCAGGTCGTGCGCCAGTTCACGCGGAAAGCCCATGTGCACGCCGGCGTCGATGAGCGCCTCCATCACCGCGAACAGGTACGTGGGACCGGTGCCCGACAGTGCGGTCGCCATCGCCACGAACTCTTCGTCGGCAACCTCCTTCTCCTCGCCGAGGGCACCCAGCACGGCGCGCGCCAGGTCCCGCTGCCCGGCGCTGCAAGCCGACGCCGCCGCCCACACCGCGATTCCACGTCGGATCTGCGCGGGCGTGTTCGGCATGGCACGAACGACAGCCGCGTGACCGAGCCCGTGCCTGAGCGTCCGCAGGGTCGCACCGGCCACGACCGAGAGGACGACCTGGTCGTCGGCGAGCGCCGGCCCCACCTCGCGCATGACTGATGCCAGCATCTGCGGCTTCACCGCCAGGACCACGATCTGGGCGTCGGCGGCCGCATCGGCGTTGCGGGACACCATCCGGATTCCGTGCTCCGCGGCGAGCGCGTCACGGCGGTCGCGGCGCGGATGACTCGCGACGAGCTGCTCCGGCGGGAGGTGATCCGCGAGCAGGCCGCTGATCATGGCCTCGGCCATGACGCCGGCCCCCACGATCCCGACCCGCATCGAGCGCCGAGTGCTCATCGGACCTCCTTCTCCTCGCCGCGCAGTTCTCGCGCTGCCGCCACTTCGTCGGGCGGAGCGTCGCCGCGCCGCAGCAGATCGACCGCGATCTGCGCCAGCCTCCGAGAGGTCGTCACGTCACCCAGCTCGAGCTCGGCGCGCCCCATCCCGAGCGCCGCCAGACCCTCTTCTCGTTCGGCACCGATATCTCTCGCCTCGCTGATCGCTTCGGCATAGTAGCGGCGGGCGCTTGTCGGATCGCCCCCGCCCAGGCGGATCTCTCCGATGAGCCGGGCACCGCGGGTTGCCTCGAGCTCCATGCCGGCCTGCTCAAAGTGCCACATGGCGCGATGCGCCCAGATGTCGGCCGGCCACCAGGCCCGGAGTGCCATCGCCGCCTCGGCGGCCGCAGTGGCTGACCCGCCAGCAGTTTCGTGATCCGCATCGGCTGCAGCGGCGAGGTACGCCTCGGCCAGTTCGCCGCGCCGAAGCGCTGCGGGGAGTGAGCCGAGGGTGACATGCGTGGCGCGGGGCGGAGTCCCGAGCGTGGCGCGCAGGCGGACCACGAGCCTGTGCACCGCCTGACCGACGCGACCACCGGGCGGCGCCTCGCCCCAGCGGATCGGCGTATTGCGGCCGGGGGGCGACTTGGCGTCCATGGGGCCCGAGATCAGGCCGATGCCCCCGCGGGCGCAGCCTCGGCGGCCTCCCGGATTGCATCCCCGCGATCGGTCCGCTCCCAGGGCAGGTCGAGGTCGTTGCGTCCGAAGTGCCCGTACGCAGCGGTCTGCCGGTAGATCGGCCGCCGCAGGTCGAGCGCCGAGATGATGGAGCCCGGGCGCAGATCGAACACCGCCTGGACGATGTCCGCGAGGCGCGCATCGGGCAGGACGCCGGTCCCGAAGGTCTCCAGGTTGATGGCCAGCGGATGCGCCACCCCGATGGCGTACGCGAGCTGGAGTTCGCAGCGTCGCGCCAGGCCCGCGGCGACCAGGTTCTTCGCCACGTATCGGGCCATGTACGCACCGGATCGGTCGACCTTGGTCGGATCCTTGCCGGAGAAACTGCCGCCGCCATGGCGGGCCATGCCGCCGTAGGTGTCCACGATGATCTTGCGGCCGGAGAGGCCCGAGTCACCCATCGGTCCGCCGATGACGAACCGCCCGGTGGGGTTGACCAGGAAGCGCGTCTCCTCGTCGAGCAGGTCACCTGGGATGGCAGCACGGATCACCCGCTCCTCGACCGCGTTGGCGAGCTCCACAGGATCGACCCCTGGATCGTGCTGCGTGCTGACCAGCACGGTGTGCACCCGTCGGGGTCTGCCCTCCGCGTCGTATTCGACGGTGATCTGGCTCTTCCCGTCCGGACGCAGGAACGGCAGGTCTCCCGACTTCCGGGCCTCGGCCAGGCGACGAGCCACCTGGTGGGCGAGCTGGATCGGCATCGGCATCAGTTCGGGCGTCTCATCAGT
>JAOUHE010000136.1 GCA_029865285.1 Chloroflexota bacterium | reverse complement strand
GCGACTGAACGTGCGAGGCTCCGACCTGGGCGTGCTGATCGGGCGGCGCGGCGAGAAGCTGGCAAGCCTGCAGCACATCGTGAACCTGATCGTGGCCAAGCGCGAGGGCGAGTACAACCGCATCGCCGTGGACGTCGAGGGTTACCGGACCCGGCGCGAGGAGCAGCTCCGCGACGTGGCCGAGCGAGCCGCCAAGCGAGTCATCCAGACCGGCAAGATCATTCAGCTCGAGGCGATGCCGGCGATCGAGCGCCGGATCGTGCACATGGCGCTCGTCGAGAACCCGAAGGTCCGTACCCAGAGCGTCGGTGTCGAGCCGGGACGCCGGATCGTCATCCTGCCTGCCGGGAAGGTCGAGTCCTAGGCACCCCTCGTGGCCAGCTCGGCCGAATCGGTCAGCGCCTTTGGTCGGCTGTGGCCCGAAGGCCCATGGGTGGGGACGCGCCGACGCGTAGCCGGGTGGGAGCTCGTCTTCGGCGACGAGGATGGAACGCTCCGTGCATGGCCGGCCGCTGAGAGCCCGGCGGGACGCGTGCTCCTGATCGCCGCGGCCGCCGCCCACTTCGCCGATGTGCTCCCCGACCCGCCGGTGCTGCTTGAGGCGACCCAGGCCGATCTGGCGGGATTGCTGGGCTGGCTGGCCGCGAGCGAGGTGGAACCCGGCGCGGCCGATCGCGCACGCGAGGCGTTGGACGCAGTCGATGACGGTCTGGCCAGCGACGCCGTCGTGAATCTTCTGAACGCGTACGCGGACAGTCTGCGGCCGGAAGCGAAGGAGCAGGCCGACCCGGTCGACCTGCTCCGAGATGCGTACCGGGCTCTGGCGGCGCCCGGTTCAGGCGGCGGCTGAGCCGTCGCGAAAGGCTAGCCCGCGGGCTCCTCGTCCGAGCCGCCCTCGTCCGCCATCGGCGCGGCCGTGGGGGCCGGCGGCGCGGCCGGAGGAGCCATCGGTGCCGGAGGAGGGGCCGGAGGTGGACTCGCCATGCCGACGTTGAACTTGCCACCCTCCGCCTGGAATGCCTGCCAGCTGGCCCAGCCCATCAGGAGGCCGCCCGCCGTGCTCAGGACAAGGCCGATGATCCATGTCCCGCCGTAGACGCCGAACGCGCCCATCAACGAGAGGAGGGAGAGCAGCGCCAGCACCGCACCGAGTGCGCCGATGCCGCCCACGATCATCATCAGGCTTCCCTTTGAACCGGGGAGCGTGACGGTCGGCGCGAATTGGGGCAGGAAGATGATGACAAGCATGGCGACGCCGGTCAGCACCCCAAAGGATCCTCCGCCGCCGAAGCTGAGGAACGCCCCGATGATGGCCGCCGCGGCCCCGTAGACCGCAAGTTTGTCATTCGAGGTGAGCTTGGAGAAATCCATGGACTCGATTGCCTCCGAATTCAACGCGGCGACGATGCGTGGAGCGCCCTGGGCGTGCCGCTTGGCCGGCACCTTAGCACAGCGCGCGGCGGGTTCATAGATTCACGGCCACACCAAGCGGTCGCCGAAGGCGACGCGCCCGCGTTACCGCGGGCGCGCGGCGGGGTGTTGGTGGAGATGGGGGAGAATCGAACTCCCCGTCCAGAACCGAGTCGCCGGGAACGTACTACAGGTATTTCCGGCCAATTTGCGCTTCGCTTGCGGGCCCCCGACCGGCGGGGTGCTCCGCGCGCTATCCGGAAGACCTTGCGGTCCCTTTGACGTCACTCACCGGAGTCGGCGACGCCGCATCCCACCTGATGACGCCTTCACGGCCCGGCAGGAGAGGGCCGTGTCGACGCTCGACGCTATTTAGGCGGCGAGAGCGTAACTGTTAGTGCCAGTTACTGGCTTGCCCGCGGTTTAACGAGGACCTGCGGGCGACCTCGACCTGCAGTTCCCGGTCCCTGAGCCCTGTCGAAACCTGACATCCCCACGGACCGATAACCAGTCAATGGTAGCACGCGCCCGCCAGATCTCCGCCTCGGCGGCTAGAGCTTGATCCGCTCCTTGGTGGTGCGATCCAGCTCGCGGCGCGCGTCGCGCTCGGCGATGACCCGCCGCTTGTCGTGCGCCTGCTTCCCCGTGGCGATCCCCAACTCCAGCTTCGCCAGCCCACCGCGGATGTAGAGCTTCAGCGGCACCAGGGTGAAACCTTTCGCCTGGGTGCGCCCGAGCAGCTCGGCGATCTGGTCGCGATGGAGCAGCAGTTTGCGGACGCGGGTCGGCTCGTGATTGTTGCGGTTCCCCTGTTCGTACGGGGCGATGTGGGCGCCGATCAGCCACGCTTCGCCGTGATCGATCCGGGCGTACGCCTCGGCCAGGTTGACGCGACCCGCCCTGATCGACTTGATCTCGGTCCCGGTCAGCACGATGCCCGCCTCGAGGGTCTCCTCGACGGCGTACTGGTAGTGCGCGCGGCGGTTGACGGCGACGGTCTTGTCGGGCATCGGTCTGGCTCTGGTCAATCCTAGTGGGACGCCGGTGGCGTCGGGGGAGTCGGTGGGAAAGGAAAGAGCCGGCCGTATCGGCCGGCTCCTCCGTCGCAACCACGCGAGGTCGTGCTAGCGCAGCGCCTCGGTGGTGGCGTGACAGGAACTGCTCACTGCACACCACCTCCTTTCGTTGGGCCGGATGCTACCAGCCGGTCGGCGGCGGCGCAACGATCATCCGCGAAGACGAGCTCAGGCGGCGAGCTCGGCGAGCAGCCACGCGGTCGGAGCGCTCAACTCCTGCACGGCCCGATCGAGGACGAGGTCGATCTCGGGCGGGGTGCCATCAGGGATCTCCACCGCGATGTCCGGCTGCACACCGTCGGGCGCAACCGAGCGGTGATCGGGGGTGAACCAGCGCGAGATGGTGATCCGCACGCCACCGTCGTTTTCGAGCGGTGCCCAGACCTGCACGGTGTTCTTGCCGTACGTCGCCTGGCCGATGATCGTCGCGCGGCCACGGTCCTGGAGCGCCCCGGACACGATCTCGGAAGCGGACGCGCTGCCGTTGTTGACGAGAACGACGACCCGGATCGATTCGTCGGTGAGCAGGCCGTCGCCGGTCGCCTCCCACCGCTTGACCTGGTCGCCGGACGACTCCTGGGTGAAGATCAGTCCGGATCCGATGAACTCCGACGCGATCTCGTTGGCCGCGTCGATGTATCCGCCCGGGTTGTCGCGCAGGTCGAAGATGAACCGGGTCGCTCCCTCGTCGAGAAGCCCCTGCAGCGCATCGCGCACCTGCTCCGGGCTGTCAGGGCTGAAACCGTGCAGCGCGACGTAGCCGATCCGGTCATCGATCATGCGACTCGTGACTTCGCGCTGGACGATCTCGGCGCGGGTGATGGTCACGTCGAGCGTCTCGCCTCCGCGACGCAGGGTGAGAGTCACATCGGTCCCCACTTCGCCCCGGACATTGCCGACCTGGTCCTGGAGGGTGGAGCCGTTGACACTCACCCCATCGACCGCGAGCACGATGTCGCCCGCCCGGATTCCGGCCGCCTCGGCCGGCGATTCTGCAAGGGGCGCGACGATCACCATGACGCAGATCTCCGACAGTTCGCTGCAGGCACCCAGGTCCTCGGGGTTCTCCAGATTCTTGACCGACAACTCGGCGCCGATGCCGCTGAACTTGCCGGAGAGCGAGCCGAGCGCGCGCTGGTACTCCTCCGGCGTCATGTAGCCGCTGAACGGATCCTTGACGCCGTACTCGAACATGCCCTTGAGGGCCCCCTCGACGAGGGTCGTGTCATCCAGCCGATCCACGAACTGGTTCTGCAGCTTCTCGTACGCCTCGCAGAGCGCGGCGAACGCCTCGGTCGGCGCTGCACAACCACTTCCGCGCCCCCCGGCGCCGGCGGCAAGATAGCCTCCCGCGAACAGCAGCGCGCCGACCATGCTGGCCAGCACCAGGGAGACGACCCAGGCGACCGGCGAGCTCTGCCCATCGCTGCGATTCGCCCTCGAAGGGGGGGAGGTCGGGAAGAGTCGGGCGGCGTCGGGCTCGAGGATGGGTGCTGGCGAATCCTCCTCAGTGGGTGCGTCCGGATCGGGTGGCGGCGGTGTCTGCTCGGTCATGGGAGGCCGGAGTGTAGCACCGGGCTCACCGGGAGCCGGTTAGCGCTTCATTACGTTTCGCTCACCGGCCGGCGCCGGCGGGAACGCTGCGGGAGTGCCTCAGCCACTGGCAGACAGGTTGGAGCGAACGCTGATCCAGCTGCCGATCGCTCCCACTCCCAGCCCGACGCCGAGGATGATCGCCGACAGGACCGCCAGGAACTGGCTGCTCACCGCGGTCGGCATCTGGAACACGCGCACCATGATCGGCTGGATCGGATCCCAGGCCACGGCGACCAACAGGATCGTGATCACCGCTCCGAGCAGCCCGCACAAGATCCCCTCGAAGATGAACGGCCAGCGGATGAACGAGTCGCTGGCGCCGACCAGGCGCATGATCTCGATCTCGTTCGACCGGCTGTACACCGCGATGCGGATCATGTTCACGATCATGAACAGCAC
>JAOUHE010000032.1 GCA_029865285.1 Chloroflexota bacterium | reverse complement strand
GGACTTCGTGTTCTCCAGCGGCGAACAGCAGTTCTACGCGGAGAAGGGCCTGGTCAACGAGCCGCAGCGCTGCCAGAGCTGTCGCTCGGTGGCGAAGCAGAACCGGGCTCTGGGGATCAGCTCCGGCGGTGGCTCTGGCCAGCGCGAGATGCACGCCGCGGTGTGCGCAGAGTGCGGGGGCCAGGCACTGGTGCCGTTCCTGCCGCGCAATGACCGCCCGGTCTACTGCAGCAGTTGCTTCGACAAGGTGCGCGAGATCCGCACCTGACCTGCGGTTCAGCGACCGAAGAAGCGCCGCCAGCGGGCGGCGCTTCGGGTGTTCCGGAGCGGTAGGATTGCGCGGCCCACCCCGCACCCGAGGTCCTTCGCAGCCATGTCCGTGATTGCCGTCGTCGGCGCCCAGTGGGGCGACGAGGGGAAGGGGCGGGTC
Organism: Chloroflexota bacterium; assembly: GCA_029865285.1. GTDB lineage: Bacteria > Chloroflexota > Limnocylindria > QHBO01 > QHBO01 > CF-167. The sequence continues at coordinate 13,508 of JAOUHE010000032.1, read as the reverse complement.
GTTGACTATCTGGCGACCGATGCCGACCTGGTGGTGCGCTACGGGGGCGGTAACAACGCCGGCCACACCGTGGTCAACCGACATGGTCACTTCAAGCTGCACCTGATCCCGTCGGGGATCTTCTACCCGGAGACGCGCAATCTCCTCGGCAACGGGGTGGTGATCCACCCGCCGGCGCTGGTCCGCGAACTCGATGGTCTGGCGGCGGCAGGGTTCGCCTGCGCCAACCTGTTCATCAGCGATCGGGCGCACCTGGTGATGCCGCACCACATCCTGCTCGACCAGCTCGAGGAGCGCGAGCGCGGCTCGGCGAAGCTCGGGACGACGAGCCGGGGAATCGGGCCCGCCTACGTGGACAAGGTCGCGCGCCGGGGAATCCGGGTGATCGATCTGATGGAGCCCGATCTGTTCCGGAAGCGACTGACGGTCGCCCTCCGTCGGGCGAGGCGAATCGTATCGGGCTACTTCGGCGCCGGCGGCGAAGGGGACGAGATGGGCGAGACGATCGAGGCGGCCACCGACGAGGCGCGCATCGCAGCCGAATATCTGGCGGCCGGAGAACGACTGGCCGAGCACGTCGTCGACGGGCATGCGATGGTCGATGCGGCGCTGGTCGCTGGCCAGCGGATCCTCCTCGAGGGGCAGCTCGGCACCATGCGCGACATCGACTGGGGCATCTACCCGTACGTGACCAGCTCGAACCCGATCCCGGGCGGGGCTTCGATCGGCGCCGGTCTGCCGGCGGTCGCGATCGACAAGGTGCTCGGCGTCGCCAAGGCGTACACCACCGCCGTCGGTGCCGGACCCCTGCCGACCGAGCTGCTCGACGCCGACGGCGAGCTGTTGCGCGAACGCGGCGTGGAGTACGGAACCTCGACCGGCCGGCCGCGACGCTGCGGGTGGTATGACGCCGTCGCGGTCAACTTCAGCGTTCGGCTTGCCGGCTACTCGAGCATCGTCCTGACCAAGCTCGACGTCCTCGACGGGTTCGAGCGACTCCGCATCTGCGTGGCGTACCGGGATCCGGTCACCGGAGCCGAGTGGCGGACCGTGCCCGCGTCCACATCGGTCTACGAGCGACTTGAGCCGGTCTATCACGAGCTTCCCGGCTGGCAGACCGATACGACCGCGTGCCGGGATTGGGACGACCTCCCACCCGCGGCGCGCGTCTATGTCGATCGCCTGGAGGAGCTGGCCGGCGTGCCCGTCTCGCTGGTGAGCGTGGGGCCCGAGCGTGATCAGATGATCGTGCGCAAGCCGCGCTGAGCGCGCGGAGCAACCGCCCTCGCGTCGTGATGCGTCCGGACGGTGGAGTGGCGCACCCCGTAGCGGTCCGGGCGGCGATCAGCCGGTTGGGGGTCCACTCGCGAGAACCCGCTCCAGGAAGTCGTCGAGCCAGCGCCCGTAGTCGTCCGGACAGGTCTCATCGAGCAGTCCGTGATCGGCACCCGGGCAGACCCGCAGTTCCAGTTCCACCGCCGCGGCCTGTGCCGCGGCGGCCATCCGGTCGGCGCTGGCCGGCGGCACGTCATGGTCCGAGCCGCCCTGCAGCAGGAGGACCGGGCGCGACCCGAGCCTGACGAGGGCGTCGATCGGGTCAGAGGCAAGCACGTTCTCGCCGGAGCGAATCCACGAGCCGAGGGCGATGGCCAGGTAGCCGACCTCGCCGAACGGGTACCCCGCGTTACCGATCCGCGCGACCATAGCGGTGCGCAATCGGTCGTGCGTCGAGTCGAGGATGAGGGCCTCGACTCGCGGATCCTCAGCAACCACGTTCACCGCGGTGTGGCCACCCATCGATTGCCCGAACACGATGAGTTGCGCCGGATGCTTGACGCTGACGATCCAGTCGAGGATCGCGACCAGGTCGCGCTGCTCCTGGCTTCCCTGGGTCGTGAGCGTGCCGGTCGACTGGCCGCTGTTGCGAAGGTCAAACAGGACCAGGTTGTATCGGTCATGCAGGAACATGGCGTATTCGAGCATGCCGCTCTTGTTGTCGCCGTATCCGTGGACCATCACCACCGTTGGACCGTCGGGACCGATCTCGGCGGCGGCCGGGATCCACCATCCCGCGATGCGGACCCCGTCGCTGGCGACCACCTCGCTGCCGGCCGTCTCGCCGGGAGCCGAGCAGTGGGCCAGGTCATCCTCGTGCGCGAGCAGTTCGTCGTCGCTGGCGCGGTCGTAGTTGATCGCCTCGTACGCCCACCCGAGATTGGCCGGGGTCCGGCAGGCCTTCTTGGGGTTCGGCGGGTGGACGAGTTCCTCCGAGCCCTGCCAGCCCATGTAGCCGAAGTAGGCGATCGCCACGATCAGCAGGAGGCCGATGGAGATCCGTACCACGCGGCGGCCGGTCATGGGCGCATGGTTCCAGACCCGGACTGCGGTACGACTGCGGTACGACCCCACGATCTGCCGCAACGGTGGCGGGCAGGGTCCGCATAGTCCGTATACTTCGCGAACCGTCAGCGGAGGCGCTCGTTGATCGACCCATCCACCCTGCTCCCCGAGGCCGTTTCGACGCGCCTGCGCCGCGCCTACGGTTTCGAGGAGGTGGCGCTGGTCCCCGGTGCAGTGACGATCGATCCGGCCGAGGTGGAGCTTGCCACCCAGATCGCCGGACAACGGCTGGAGATCCCGTTCATTGCCGCCGCGATGGATGCCGTCGCCGATCCGGACTTTGCCGTCCGCATGAGTCGCCATGGCGGTCTGGCATTTATCAATCTCGAGGGGCTCTACACCCGCTACGACGACGCCTCCGCGATCATCGAACGGGTCGCCGCCGCGGCGTCCGGCGCGGAGGCAGCGTCGGTCCTGGCCGAAGCGTATGCGGCACCCGTGCGCACCGACCTGATCAGATCCCTGATCGCGCGGGTCAAAGCCCAGGGCGGGATCGCCGCGGTGTCCACCACGCCCGCGTCGGCGTGGGAGCACGCGGAGATTGCGGCGGAAGCCGGCGCCGACCTCCTGCTGGTGCAGTCGCAGGTCTCGAGCGCGCGCCACATCTCGACCTCGGGTCGCGTCCTCTCGCTTGCCGATCTGACCGGGGCGCTCCAGATGCCGGTCCTGGTCGGCAACACGGTGAGTGGCGAAGCCGCATATCAGCTGATGCAGCAGGGCGCCGCGGCTGTCCTCGTTGGCGTCGGCCCGGGCGCAGCATGCACGACACGGGAAGTGCTGGGGATCGGCGTGCCACAGGTCAGCGCCACGCTCGAGGTCGCAGCGGCCAGAGACCGGTTTGCGCGGGACACTGGCCGGTACGTGCCGGTCATCACCGACGGCGGCATGAAGACCGGAGGCGACATCGCCAAGGCGATCGCCAGCGGTGCCGACGCGGTCATGCTCGGTTCGCCATTCGCCGGTGCGCTTGAGGCTCCCGGGCGTGGCTACAACTGGGGGATGGCGGCGCCGTCGCCGACGCTGCCACGCGGCACCCGGATCAAGATCGGCGAGCGGCTCCCGCTGGAGCAGATCCTCTTCGGCCCCGCCCACACCACGCATGGCACCCAGAACCTGGTCGGCGCGCTGCGTCAGTCGATGGCCGCGCTCGGCGCCCGGACGATCCGCGAGATGCATTCGGTCGAGATGGTGATCGCCCCGTCGATCGCCACCGAGGGCAAGTCGTGGCAGCTGGCCGGCAACGAGTAGGCAGATGAAGGTCCATCGCGGCGCCGACCACGTGGCAACCCCGGCGGGCGAGGAGCATTTCACCGGACGGGTCTGGATCTCGGCGAACTTTGAAGCCGATGCGCCCGGCGGCATGAACTCGCACGATGTCAGGTTCGAGCCGGGTGCCAGGACCCATTGGCACTCACATCCCGATGGCCAGACCCTCATCGTCATCGAGGGCCGCGGTCGGACGCAGGTTGAGCGCGGCGAACTCACCACCCTGCGCGCCGGCGACGCCCTGTTCGTCCCGTCCGGCGAGCGTCATTGGCATGGCGCAGACCCCGACGCGTTCATGACCCATGTATCGGTCACCGGCGAAGGCGGCACCGCGTGGGACGGTCCCCCGGTCACCGATGTCGAGTACGGTTGATGACCTACGGGCACGCAGCATCGGTACCCATTGACTGAAACGCCGCCAGACCCCACGGATCTCGAGGCGCGTCCGGCTATGGCGCAGCGCGGACGCACGGTTCACGGTGAGGCGGCCAACGCCGGTCACCGAGTGCTCGCCCCCGACGACGCCGAGGTCGAGGCATACCTCGAACAGGCGCTGCATGCCCCGCCCCCCGACCGTGCGGATGCGGGCCCCGTCGAGCCCGACACGGTCATCATCCTCGACTTCGGATCCCAGTTTGCGCAGCTGATCGCCCGCCGCGTGCGCGAGCTGAACATCTACTCAGAGCTGCTTCCCCACGACACGCCGTGGGCGGAGATCCAGCGGCGCCGGCCGAAGGCGATCATCCTGTCGGGGGGACCGGCATCGGTCTACGACGAGGGTGCGCCGCTCGCCGACCCCGCCATCTGGGCGGGGGGTATCCCGGTGCTGGGGATCTGCTACGGGATCCAATTGATGGCCCACCAGCTCGGCGGCGAAGTGGTGCCGAGCGCAAAGCGCGAGTACGGGCCGGCATCCATCGACATCACATCCGCTGATGGCCTATTTCTCGGGATGGACCGCCAGCAGCCGGTCTGGATGAGCCACGGGGATGCCATCGTCCGGCCGCCTATCGGCTTCGCGGCCACCGCGCAGAGCGAATCGACTGCCTACGCAGGTCTCGCCGACCCGTCGCGCAAGCTGTACGGGATCCAGTTCCACCCCGAAGTCGTCCACACCCCGGGCGGCCGAGACCTGCTGCGCAACTTCCTGGTCGAGATCGCCGGCGTCAGCCCGACCTGGACTCCGGCCAACTTCGTGGAGACCGCAATCGCCGACATCCGCTCCCGGGTCGGGGACGGAAGGGTCATCTGTGCCCTCTCCGGCGGGGTCGACTCGGCCGTCGCGGCGCGGCTGGTGCATCGGGCGATCGGCGACCAGCTGACCTGCATCTACGTTGATCACGGGCTGATGCGCAAGCGCGAGTCGGAGCTGCTGCGTGCGACCTTCGCCGAGACCCTGGGGATGCGCCTGGTGATGGTTGACGCCCGGGACCGATTCCTCGCACGCCTGGCGGGCGTCGAGGACCCGGAGGAGAAGCGGCGCATCATCGGCGATGAATTCATCCGCGTCTTCGAGGAAGAGGCCGCCGGCCTCGGTCAGATCGACTTCCTGACGCAAGGGACCCTCTACCCGGATGTGATCGAATCGAAGACGTCAGATTCGAAGGCCGCGGCCAAGATCAAGACGCACCACAACGTGGGTGGGCTGCCCGCCGATCTGCGGTTCAGCCTGATCGAGCCGCTGCGATACCTGTTCAAGGACGAGGTGCGCCGGGTCGGGACCGAGCTCGGCCTGCCGGACGCGATCGTCCTGCGCCAGCCGTTCCCGGGGCCGGGACTCGCCATTCGGATCCTGGGAGAGGTGACCGCCGAGCGGCTCGACACGCTGCGCGAGGCGGACTGGATCGTGATTGACGAGATCAAGTCGGCCGGGATGTATCGGTCCCTGTGGCAGTCCTTCGCGATCCTCACGCCTGTTCGGAGCGTGGGCGTGATGGGCGACGGCCGGACCTACGCGAACGTGGTGGCAATCCGCGCGGTGACCAGCGACGACGGCATGACCGCCGACTGGGCGCGGCTCCCGTACGAGCTGCTGGCCAAGATCAGCAGCCGCATCGTCAACGAGGTGCCCGGCGTCAACCGGGTCGTATACGACATCAGCTCAAAGCCCCCGGCCACCATCGAGTGGGAGTGAGGCGCCGCCACGTGGGGTTCGGCTGAACTGTCCGATCCCCGCTAGGATGGGTGACATGTCCAGCTGGTTCGACAAGCTCCTCGAGGATCTGCAACGCCGCCAGGCCGAGCAGGACGCACGCCGCGAAGGACGCCCATTCCCTGGCCCTCGGCCGACCAACGACGGCGGTAACGGCGCGCCACCCGGCGGGCCAGGAGATGGCGATGAGCCACCGGTTCGTCCCGGCCGGCCCCGAGTGCTCCGGCCCGACGGCCGCCCGTCGCAACCCCGCTGGGGTCTGCTGATCGGGATCGGGCTGGCCGCATTCATCCTCTTCGGCGTGCTCGGCGGACTGGTCGAGCTGATCACCGACCTGATGTGGTACTCCGCGCTCGGTCGGACAAACGTTCTGACGACCCGCATCTGGGCGCAGGTGATCCTGTTCGTACTCGGGACCGCGGCGTTCGTTGTGCCGGCACTGCTGAGCGTCTGGCTCGCCAGGCGTATCGCCCCCCGGGTTCCGATCCGGCGGCTGAGCATCCTGGAGCTGCCCGACGCGAGCCGCGCCATCACCATCGGGATCGCGGTCGCCGTCGCCCTGCTGGCTCTCGTGTCGGGGGCAGCCTGGGCCTCGAACTGGCAGACGACCCTGCTCTACGTCAACGGCGGCGAGTTCGGGACGGTGGACCCGAACCTTGGCCGCGACATCGGCTTCTATATCTTCGATCTGCCCTTCTGGCGCTTCGTCCAGGGCTGGGGCGTTACGTCGCTTATCGTGATCCTGTTGCTCAGCCTCGGGACGTATGCCGCCGGCGCGCTGCGCTGGGAGTTGCGTTTGACGGCACCGGTGCGCGCGCACCTTTCGACGCTGGGTGCGCTGCTACTGCTGGTGATCGCCGCCGGCTACCAATTGGACATCGCGGAGCTGCCGTTCTCGACGCGTGGCATCGGCGGAACGATGCAGGCCGCGAGCTACACCGACATGCACGCCCAGCTGCCGGCGTTCGTGATCCTGACCTTCGCGGCGCTGGCGGCGGCGGCGCTCCTCCTGGCCAACATCTGGTTCAAGACGCTGTGGGCCATCACGCTGGCGGCCGGCGCCTGGATCGGCATCTCGGTGCTGGTCGGCGGCGTCTACCCGGGGATCGTGCAGCGCTTCAGTGTCGAGCCGAACGAGCTCGCACTCGAGAGGCAGTACATCGCGCGACACATCGAATCGACCCGCGCGGCCTATGGCCTTGACGCGATCGACGTCCGCCCGTTCACCGGCGAGCAGACGCTCTCCCGACCGCTGGTCAACGAGAACCAGGCGACGCTCGACAACATGCGTCTGTGGGACTACCGGCCGTTGCTGGTCACCTTCGGCCAGCAGCAGATCCTGCGCCAGTACTACCAGTTCCTCGACGTGGACATCGATCGCTACGCGGTCGATGGTGAGCCGCGGCAGATCATGCTGAGCGCCCGGGAGATCGGTGACCTCCCGCAAAACGCCCAGACGTGGACCAATGAGCGGCTGGTCTTCACCCACGGCTACGGGATCACCGCCGTGCCGGTCAACGGCGTGACGCCCGAGGGGCAGCCCGACTACCTGGTAAGCGGCATCAATCGCGAGCCGGAGCTGCCCGTGGCCGAGCCACGGCTCTACTTCGGCGAGTCCGCCTCCTCGTACGTGGTCGTCTCCACCCGGACCGATGAGTTCGACTACCCCCTCGGCGACGAGGGCGGCGAGACGACGACCTGGAACGGCAGCACCGGGGTCTCGGTGGGCAACCCGCTCAGCCGCTTCCTCTTCGCGCTCCGCTTCGGCGATCTCAACCTGATGATCAGCAACCAGTTGACCGACAGTTCGCAGATCCTCTTCCGCCGCCAGATCAAGGAGCGGGTCGGCGAGATTGCCCCGTTCCTCTCGTACGACCGCGATCCATACCTGGTCAGCGCCGACGGGCGCGTGGTCTGGATGTGGGATGCCTACACCGTCAGCGACCGATACCCGAATGCCCAGCCGCTGACCGACATCTTCCCGGGCGCCAACTACGTTCGCAACAGCGTCAAGGTGGTGATCGACGCCTACGACGGATCGGTGCGCTTCTTCATCGCCGACCCGAGCGACCCGATCGTGAATGCCTACGCGGCGATCTTCCCGGGCCTGCTCGAGCCGCTCGACGCGATGCCCGAGGCGCTCCGCGCCCACCTGCGCTACCCCGAGGATCTGTTCACCGCGCAGAACGAGGCGTACCTCCTCTACCACGTCTCGGCCGATGAGGCGGGCGCCGGGACTTTCTACAACCAGGAGGACCGCTGGTCGTTCCCGTCACAGCAGACCGAGGTGGACGACGCCGGGCGCATCGTCGAGCCGTACTACGTGATCATGAAGCTCCCCGGCGAGGAGGATGCCGAGTTCATCCTGATCCAGCCGCTGGTCGCCGCCTCCCGGCCCAACATGATCAGCTGGGTGGCGGCGCGGATGGACCCGGGGCACTACGGCGAGCGGATCAGTTTCCGGTTCCCGTCCGACTCGACCACTCTTGGACCGGCGCAGATCCAGGCGCGCATCAACCAGGACTCGACCATCAGCGCGCAGTTCACCCTCTGGTCGCGCGCGGGCTCGAGCGTGGTGCGCGGTGACCTGCTGGTCCTCCCGATGGGCGACTCGATCCTGTATGTCGAGCCGATCTTCCTGCGCTCCACAGAGTCCTCGTTCCCCGAGTTCAAGCGCGTGATCCTGGCCAGCCAGAACAAGCTCGCCTTCGCCGAGACGGTCGAGGAGGGGATCCGCCAGCTGCTCGGCGAATCGGTCATCCCCCCGATCGACCCGGGCAACGGTGGTGGTGAGCTGCCCGGTGACATCGCCGCGCTGGTCGCGCGGGCGTCCGAACTGTACGACCAGGCACAGGCAGCGCTGCTCGCCGGCAATCTGGGCACGTATCAGGCGCGGATCGACGAGCTGGCGCGGGTGATTGACCGGCTCGGCGAGCTGACCGGCACGCCGGCGCCGGCGCCAAGCGCTTCCCCGGGAGGGTAGTCCGCGCGGTGGAGATCCTGGTCCTGGGTTCCGGGGCCCGCGAGCACGCACTCGCCTGGCGCCTCGCCCGGGATGAGGGGGTGCGTCGCGTGCGTATCGCACCCGGGAACGGCGGAACCGCGGCCGTGGCAGAGTCGGTCGCCGACCTGGACGTTCTGAATCCGGCAGCCGTCGCTCGGCACGCGGGTCGCGAGCGATACGACCTGGTGGTGATCGGTCCCGAGGCGCCACTTGCGGCGGGCGTTGCCGACGCGCTGGCGACGGCCGGGGTCCCCGTCTTTGGGCCGAGGCGCGCCGCCGCTCGCCTGGAGTCGAGCAAGGTGTACGCCAAGGAGCAGCTGCGACGGGCCAACGTACCGACCGCCGTCGCGGCGACCTTCGACGAGCCCGAGGCTGCGGTGGCGTGGGTGCGCGCCCAGTCCCGGCCTCCGGTGGTCAAGGCCGACTGGCTGGCGGCCGGCAAGGGGGTGGTCGTGCCGGAGACGCTCGAGGAGGCCGAGGGCGCGGTCCGTGCTCTCCTCATCGGTGCGGTGCCGGGCGCACGCCTTCTCCTTGAGGAGCGTCTCGAAGGCCGGGAGGTATCGGTCTTTGCACTGGTGAGCGATGCGGCGGTGCTGCCGCTCGGTGCCGCGTGCGACTACAAGCGCCTGGGCGACGGGGACACCGGCCCGAATACCGGCGGCATGGGCGCCTACACCCCAGTCCCCTGGTTCGGGCCGTCCGAGGTCGAGCGCACGGTGGCCGAAGTCTTCGAACCGATCGCCTGGCGGATGGCCCGCGACGGCGCGCCGTATCGTGGGATCCTCTACGCGGGCCTGATGCTGACCGATGACGGGCCGCGGGTGCTGGAGTTCAACGCCCGTTTCGGTGACCCCGAGGCACAGGTCCTGCTGCCGATGCTCGACGGCGAGCTCAGCGCAGCGCTGCTCGGCGTGGCGACCGGGGATCGCGGCCAGATGGAAGGCTCGCTTGCGCTTCGTGGCGGGGCGGCGGTGGGCGTGGTGCTCGCCTCGGAGGGCTACCCGGATGCGGCGGCCACCGATCGATCGCTCCTGGGAGCCGAACCCTCCGGTCCCGCCGACGCCGGCCCGGTCCTGTGCTTCCACGCGGCGACCCGGGTCACACCGGGCGGGTACGCATCGAGCGGCGGGAGGGTGGTGACCATGGTCGGTCTGGGGCGCGACCTCGCGGAGGCGCGCCAACGAGCGTACGCCGGGGTGGCCGGCGCGCAGCTCGACGGGAGCCAGCTGCGCAGCGACATCGCAGAACGAGAGCTCGGCGAGTGACGCCGGACTGAACACGCTGGCCGGTCGTCGATCAGGGGTGGAGAAGGCCAGGGTCAACAGGATGAGCTGGTGGCGGGGGCTTCGGGATCGGGTTTCCAACGATTCTGACGCTGAGCGTCCTGGTCGGCGGGTTGAACGAGCGCGCCCACGTCATAGGCGTCCGGGCCGAAACATGCCAAGTACTCGATCTGACGGTCACGGTCGACCACAACGTCGTCGACGGAGCCCCGGCATCCCAGTTCGTGGCAGACCTGCGCCGGCTGATCGAAACGGCAGAAGTGCTGCAGGAACCATCGTGACGCCCCGTCCCTCAGAACAGCGGCGTTCGGGCGATGGGGCTGCCCCGACAAGCCTGGTTCGCCGGTCCAAACCGAAAGCTCGTTGCGGTAGCGAGGTGTTTCGGTTCTGCTCAGGCAGCGGGGACTGAAGGTCTCGCCTGCTTGGCCTCTCGGCCCTCCATGCGATCAACGCCCAGGCGACCAACAACAGTAAGCCGACGAGGCATACCCATTCGAACCACAATCGAGTCGATACATCTAAACGCTGGGCGACCGATGAGCGTCTGTTGGCACCTTTGGCCGGCTCACCACCAGAGTCTTCGCCAACAGATCGTGAACGCTCTGATGGCGCGGCGCGACGAGAGCCACCGCGAAGTAGACGACCATCAGGGCCATCACAACCATGATCCCAGCCCGGAAGGACGGCTCCGGGTCATCGAACAACGGTGTCGGAAACAGCAAAGTGAGATGACCGATCTCGAAGAAGGCCAGCTTTGAGGCGGTGCGCAAAGTGGCCCGCGGACGCTTGAGACGGTTACCCGCCATGTCCGTTACCTGCAATCCCAGCAGCGACTTGCCCACGGTCGCTTGACGCGGACCGCTCTCCAAGAGCATGAAGTAGAGCCACATGGGGAGAGAGATGGTGAGGAAGATCCAGACCCACAGCAGGAACAGACGGTCGCCTAGCCAATCGGCCACCACCCCGTCGGTAAGCGAGGCGAAACCCAGCTGAAGGCTCACCAGAGCGGCATAGAGCAGGGTGATGTCGATCCAATAGGCGACGAGGCGACGGAAAGGATTGGCATCAGGCATTCCGATCAACCCCCTCGAAGGCGTAGAACGCGTCGGTCCACTCGGCGCTCGGCATGCCGAATGCGGTGCCGTTGCTCGATGACCATGTGAGCGGCCGGCGACACGTACAGGTACTGGCCGTGGTCTCCGACGGCGTAGAAGTCGTACTCGCCGGTGTCTCGCAGCGCCCCGTGCCACATGTATTTGTAGTACCCGCCACCGTCGGCGTAGACGATCTGGCCCCAATGATCGGGGTAGTAGTCGGGGTGGTGGTGGGTCGATGGATCCAGGGAGGTCGATTCGCGAATCCAGTCATCCGACACGACCTGTCTTCCGTTCCAAACCCCACCGGTGAGGATCAGCCGGCAACCGCCAGCTTCCCATGAAGCCCGTCACGCGGTCGGCGATCCTCGCTCCGACAGGTGCCTTGTCGAGCAGCACCTGGTTTGCCGGGTGTCGGCTCAGCTCGCTCACGACGACTCCTTCTGGCTCCCAAGAACGTGACGAGCCGCGGCGCATCCAGCCGCAGGCATCCGCGGCTATCCTAGGCCCGATGCCTGACGCCCTTCTTGTTGCGGTGATCTGTGGCTCACGCTCGGACCTGCCCGCTCTGCGCGGCTGCTTTGACGTACTCGACCGGTACGGAATCGGCTGGGAGGCGAGTGTCATCAGCGCGCACCGCCAGCCCGACGCGCTCGCTCACTACGTGCGGGACGCGGAGGCCCGCGGGGTGCTGCTCTTCATCGGCGCGGCCGGCCTGGCGGCGCACCTGCCGGGGGTGCTGGCGTCCCAGACCGCCCGTCCGGTGATCGGCGTCCCGCTCGACGGCGGCGCGCTCGGCGGTGCCGATGCGCTGTACAGCGTCGTCCAGATGCCGCCGGGTGTCCCGGTGGCTGCCGTGGCGATCGGCTCGGCAGGAGCGAAGAACGCCGCGCACCTGGCGGCGCGCATTTTGGCGCTCTCCGACCCGAGGCTCGCCGCCGCCGTGGAGGCATTCCGAGCCGATCAGGCGGGCGGCGCGGAGTTGGGCATCGACCCGCGGGCTGCCGAGCGGTGATCGACCGCTACGCCCTTCCCGAGTTGCGCGAGCTGTTCAGCGAACGACGCAAGCTCGAGCTCTGGCTGCAGATTGAGCTACTCACCGTTGAGGCTCTCAACGCGGCCGAGGTGGTCCCCGACGACGACTGGGAGCGGATCCGCGCGGCGACCGTGGACGGTGACGTGGACCCGGCGCGGGCGCACGAGATCGAGCGCGAGTCCCAGCACGACGTGATCGCCTTCCTCCGTTCGGTGACCGAGCGGCTCGGGCCGGAAGGTCGCTGGCTCCACTTCGGTCTCACCAGCTCCGACGTGCTTGACACGGCCACGGCGGTGATCCTGCGCGATGCGATGGTCATCGTGGAGACGGAGGTCGCGCGCCTCGCCGAGGTGACCCGCCGCCTGGCGATCGAGCATCGGTCGACGCCGATGGTTGGACGCAGCCACGGAATCCACGCCGAACCGACAACCTTCGGCTTCAAGGCCGCCGGCTGGTACGCGGAGGTCACCCGCGACCAGGTGCGCCTCGAGCGCGCCCGAGAGGGGATCTCGGTCGGAAAGGTATCCGGTGCGGTCGGCACCCACGCCAACGTTGGCGCCGAGGTCGAGCGGTTCGTGTGCGAAGCATTGGGGCTGGTTCCCGACCCTGCTGCCACCCAGGTGGTGAGCCGCGATCGCCATGCCGAACTGCTCACCTCGCTCGCCATCCTGGGCGGAACGCTGGAGCGCATCGCGGTTGAGATCCGCCACCTCCAGCGAACCGAGGTCGCCGAGGCGTTCGAGCCGTTTGGGGTCGGCCAGCAGGGCAGCAGCGCCATGCCCCACAAGCGCAACCCGGTGCTGACCGAGCGCGTGACGGGGCTCGCCCGCCTGCTGCGCGCAGATGCCATGGTGGGACTCGAGAACATGGCGCTCTGGCATGAACGGGATATCAGCCACTCGTCGGCCGAGCGCTTCGTCTTCGAGCGCGCGTTCGGCGTCGCCGCGTACGCGGCGCGGACGCTCGCCACGGTGCTGGACGGGCTCGAGGTGGACGCCGAGCGGATGGCGAGCAACCTGGGGATGCTTGGCGGGATGGTCTACTCCGAGGCACTGCTGCTGGCGATGGTCGCCCGGGGCGCGGACCGCCAGGAGGCGTACCGGCTGGTTCAGGGAGCCGCCCAGCGGTCGGCGGACGGGGAGCGCGCATTCGACGCGGAACTGAAGGCAGACGCAGGGGTTGCCGAGTGGCTCACCTCCAACGAGATCGAGCGCGCGATGGACCTGGAGCATCACCTGGCCGGCATCGCGGAGAGTTACCGAGCCCTCGGGCT
>JAOUHE010000147.1 GCA_029865285.1 Chloroflexota bacterium | reverse complement strand
GACGGGGAGCCGTCGGTCCCGTGACCATGCTCGCCGGCTGGATGGTGCGGGCCGGGCTGGCAGCGCGGCAGGCGGGAAACCGCGCCGACCTGTGGATCCCCGGAGCGGTGAGCGCCCTCGCCTACCTCGCCTGGCTGCCGCTGCTGGCGGTCGTCGTGGGACCCCCGCGGACCAGCGACTTCGCCTTCATCAGTGCCCGACTCTTCTCGTCCTCGGCCTATCCCTGGAATGTGCTGCTGATGGCAGCCGCCGCCGCCGCGCTGGTCCTGGCCGCCTTCCTGATCGCTGCCCTGGGTGAGGCGGCACTGCTCCGCAGCCTGCGACAGGACGAGGATGATCGGTCGCTGACGCACGACACGGGGGTGATCTTCACCGTGCTCCTGGTGGCTGCGCTGCCCGCGGCCGTGGCGGTCGCGATTCTCGTGGCCGCCATTGCAGCGGTGGCCCCAGGCGAATTCGGTGCACCCGACCTGGGCGGAACGCTCGTGGAACGGATCCTCGGTTCGCTGGCGCCGTTCGTGGTGCTCCTGGCGGCCACGATCCTGCTCGGACAGGCCGTCGGCGCGGCGGCGATTCGTCGCGCGGTTGGTCCCGGCTCGCAACGGATTGCGGCTGCGTTGCGCGGCGCGGCGCTCGATGTGCTGCGCCATCCGACGCGGCGCCTTGGACTGGCGCTGGCCGGCACGCTCGCCGAGTTGCTCACGGTGGGCCTGACATTCGCACTGCTGCGCGTGCTGTGGGAGCCCCTGGGAGAAGACCTCGCCGCCGGATGGTTGCTCAGCCCGGCGAGCCTGTCGCTGCTGGTCGGCTTCGTGGCGATCTGGCTGGCCCTTGTCCTGGTCGCCGGGGCGCTGCACGCCTGGGTGTCGGCGTGGTGGTCGGCCGAGCTCCAGCTCGATGCAGGAGGTTCCCATGCCGCTGACGCCTGACCTGAGCTTTGACACCGAGCTGCAACTGGCTGGCCGGTTGGCAGCGGGCCTGGTGCTCGGGGCAGTGATCGGCCTTGAGCGTGAACTCCATCGTCAGCCTGCCGGTTTCCGCACGCACGCGCTGGTCGCCCTGGGTGCTGCACTCTTCACGATCGTGTCGGCCTACGGGTTTGCGGGCGATGGGGTCGACCCGACTCGCATCGCCGCGCAGATCGTCTCGGGGATCGGATTCATCGGAGCCGGAACCATCCTCCAGCATCGCGGAAACATCCGCGGCCTGACGACGGCCGCCTCGCTCTGGTCGGTCGCCGCAATCGGGATGGCGGCCGGTGCCGGCCTGCTGGTGATGGCGATGATCGGTACCGTCCTGATCCTCGTCGTGCTGGCGCTGCTCGACCGCGTTGCCGCCTTCATGTCCCGGTGGATCCGGCCCTCCGACGATCGGCACCCAACCGACCACGACTCCGCATTGGAGGATCTCCCGTGACGCTGACTTCGACCGACATCAGCGGCCTGCCGCTGATCCACCGCGGCAAGGTCCGTGAGACGTACGCCGTCGGCGCCGACCGGCTCCTATTGGTTGCAACCGATCGCCTGTCGGCGTTCGACGTCGTCTTCGATCAGCCGATTCCCGACAAGGGTCGCGTGCTGACCCAGCTGTCCGCGTTCTGGTTCGGGCGGCTGGCTCCGTTGGGGCCGACGCACTTCCTGTCCGTGGCCACCGACGAACTGCCCGAAGCCGCGCAAGGCCCGGCATTCGACGGCCGCGTGACCCTGGCGCGGCGCGCCGAACGGATCGACGCCGAGTGCGTGGTGCGTGGCTACCTCGCCGGGTCGGGGTGGGCCGAGTACCGCGCCAGCGGCGCGATCGGCGGGCATCGGCTGCCGGCCGGACTGCGGGAAGCTGACCGTCTGCCGGAGCCGATCTTCACGCCCTCGACCAAGGCGGAGGTGGGACACGACGAGAACATCACGCG
The DNA here is from genome assembly GCA_029865285.1 of Chloroflexota bacterium. Lineage (GTDB taxonomy): Bacteria > Chloroflexota > Limnocylindria > QHBO01 > QHBO01 > CF-167. Next base: position 2,325 of record JAOUHE010000147.1, on the reverse strand, counting down.
CGAACAGCTGGCGGAGATGGTGGGAGGGGATCTTGCGCGCGAGCTCGAGGAGCGGTCGCTGGCCATCTATCGGGCTGGCGTGGAGCGCGCGGCCGAGGTCGGTCTGATCCTCGCCGACACGAAATTCGAGTTCGGCTGGATCGACGGTCGGGTGGCGCTCATCGACGAAGTGCTGACCCCTGACTCGAGCCGCTTCTGGGATGCCGATCTGTACGAGCCCGGCTCGAGCCCGCCCTCCTTCGACAAGCAGTACGTTCGCGACTTCGTGGCCGCGTCGGGCTGGAACAAGGAGCCGCCCGCCCCCGAGCTGCCTGCCACCGTGATCGCCGGCACGCGACAGCGCTACGCCACCGCCTACGAGCGCCTCACCGGACGACCGTGGAGCGACGCGGGGAGATCGGCCTGATGCGATGGCTGGCCGAGGTTCACGTGCGGCTGCGGCCGGGGATCGCCGACCCGGAGGGACAGACGATCGCCGGTGGACTGCGCTCGCTCGGATTCGATGAGGTCCACGAGGTGCACGCCGGCAAACTGCTGCGGATCGCATTCGAGGCGGACGATCAAGCGGCCGCCGATGCGGCGCTTGAATCGATGTGCCGGCGCCTGCTCGCCAACCCGGTGATGGAGACCGCCGACTGGGAGCTGCGAGCCGCCGGAGAGACGGCCGGGCGGGTCGGTTCGTGAGCCGAGCGCCGCGCGTCGCGGTGGCCGTCTTCCCGGGGACCTGGAGCGAGCGCGACTTCCTGCACGCGGCCTCCGTCCTTGGCTGGGACGCGCGGCCGGTGTGGCACACCGAGGGTGAGCTGGGGAACGTCGATGCGGTCGTCCTCCCCGGCGGCTTCGCTCACGGGGACCACCTGCGAACCGGGGCGATCGCGCGCTTCTCGCCGGTGATGCACGCCGTGGAGGCATTCGCCGATGCCGGCGGACCGGTGCTTGGCTCGTGCAACGGCTTTCAGATCCTGTGCGAGGCTGGCATGCTGCCGGGAGTCCTGCTGCGCAACGATCACCTCCAGTTCCGGTGCGACTGGCAGACGTTGCGTGTCGAGCATCCGGCCGGAGCCTGGCTCGGGGATCTGTCCGATGGGGAGACGATCCGCCTCCCGATCTCGCACGGCGAGGGTCGGTATCACGCCGACGAGGCCACGCTCGACGACCTGGAGCGCACCGGCCTCGTTGTGCTCCGCTATGCCGATGCAGCGGGAGCCGTGACGCCCGAAGCGAACCCCAACGGCTCGCTGCGGTCGATCGCGGGGATCGTCAACCCGCGCGGCAACGTGCTCGGCCTGATGCCGCACCCAGAGCGCGCCGCCGAGACCGAGGTTGGCGGCACCGATGGCCTGCGCATCCTTGCCTCCCTCGAGCGGTGGCTGGTCGCGCAGCCGGCCGCTCCGGAGCGTCGGCTATGATGCGATACAGACGCGATTGGCCGCGATGGAGGCTCTCTGCCCGATGAGCGACGACGAGCGGGAACCGAGAGAAGACCAGCCGCCCGCACCCCGCGAGGCCGAGGCGTGGGTCGTCCCGCCCGAGACCACTGACGCCCCGCCCACGGTGTCGGCCCACTCGGTTCCCGCCACACCACTCGGCGAGGGCGTACGCTGTCCGCGCTGCGCGGCCGACAATCGGCCCGGCATCGCGTTCTGCCGTAACTGCGGGCAGCGACTCGCCACGGCCGGAGCGCCGGTGACCGTCGAGCGCCCAACCGACGCCGACGGAACGCTCGCCTGCCCGCGCTGCGCAACGCACAACCGGGCCGGGGCGGCCTTCTGCCAGAGCTGCGGAGCCAATCTGCGGGCGGCTCCATCGACCGAAGCCCCTGCGCCGGCCGCCGCACCCGGACGCGCGATTCTCGGCCCGGTGGTCCTGCTGCTCGGTGCGGTCGGGATCCTCACCGGCTGGCTGCTCCCCTTCGCCTACGGCGGCGGCTCGCTGTGGGATCGCTCGTTCGGCGATCCGGGCGGCTACGGCATCGGCTTCTGGTCCGGCTACTCGACCGTCGGGGGCGACTTCCTCGACAAGGTCTACTTCGGGCTGGCCGGCCCGGCCCCGTTGCTCGTGATCCTGCTCATCGGATTGGTGGCGGCCGGCCTGTGGCGCGCCGCGCCGGGCGCCGCTCAGAGGATCGCCCTGGTCGTGGCGCTTGCCTGGGGCGCGGGGCTGGCCGTCCTCTTCGGAGTGGTCGAGCTGTTCGGTGGTCCGGGTGGTGGCCTGATCGAGATCCTGCGTGCCCTGTCGCCGGCCGGAGTGATCTTCCTCCTCTCCGGATTGATCGTCGCCATCGGGTCCCTGACACGACTGGCCAGGGCCTGACCGATGGCCGAG
>JAOUHE010000016.1 GCA_029865285.1 Chloroflexota bacterium | reverse complement strand
CGGCTGCGGGCGCTGCTCGTCCCCGGCCTCGGCAAACGCGTTCACACCGACCACCACCCGCTCGCCCGACTCAATCCCGCGCTGCACGTCATACGCCGCCTGGGCGATCTCGCCGGGCTGATAGCCCTCGGCGATCGCCGCCAGTGTCCCGCCCCGTCGCTCGATCTCCGCCAACTCGGCGGCGACGCGCGCTTCGATCTCGTTCGTCAGCGCCTCCACGTACCAGGATCCGCCGAGCGGATCGACCGGGGCGGTGACCCCAGACTCATGAGCCAACACTTGTTGTGTCCGAAGCGCGAGCCGCGCGGTCGCCGGCGAAGGCAGCCCGAGCGCCTCGTCGAGGGCATTGGCGTGCAGACTCTGCGTCCCGCCGAGCACCGCGGCGAGGGCCTGAACCGTGGTCCGCACGACGTTCGTCTGCGGCTGCTGGGCGGTCAGCGTGCTCCCCCCCGTCTGGACGTGGAATCGCATTGCCATGCTCCGCGGGTCTCGGGCGCCAAAGCGGTCACGCGCAATGCCCGCCCAGACGCGTCGCGCGGCCCGGAACTTGGCGACCTCTTCGAAGAGGTCGTTGTGCGCAGCGAAGAAGAAGGAGATGCGCGGAGCGAACTCGTCGAACGCGAGGCCCGCGTCGAGCGCCGCCTGGCAGTAGGCGATCGCATCCGCCACGGTGAAAGCGACCTCCTGGACCGCGGTGGCTCCCGCCTCACGCATGTGGTAGCCGCTGACGCTGATCGTGTTCCATGAGGGGAGCTCGGAGTGGCAGTAGGCGAACGTATCGGTGACCAGCCGCATCGATGGCCCGGGCGGAAAGATGTAGGTCCCCCGAGCGATGTACTCCTTGAGAATGTCGTTCTGGATCGTGCCGCGCAGCTTGGCGCGGTCGGCTCCCTGGCGACGCGCGATCACCTCGTAGAGCACAAGCAGGATCGCGGCGGTGGCGTTGATCGTCATCGACGTGCTCACCTGGTCCAGGCTGATCTGGTCGAACAGGATCTCCATGTCTGCCAGGGAGTCGATCGGTACGCCGACGCGACCGACCTCGCCGGCGGCCATCGGATCATCCGAGTCGTAGCCGATCTGGGTGGGGAGGTCGAACGCGACCGACAGGCCCGTCTGTCCGCTGCTCAGCAGGTAGCGGAACCGCTCGTTCGTGTCCTTCGAGGAACCGAAGCCGGCGTACTGGCGCATCGTCCACGGGCGACCCCGATAGCCATCGGGGTGAACGCCCCGGGTAAAGGGGAATTGACCAGGCTCGCTGATCGCCGCCTGCCCGGATGTCGGTGGGTCGCCGGGCCCGTAGACGGTCTGAATCCTGATCCCCGAGGTCGTGGAGCGGGGTCGTTGGGCGGGCTCATCACGGGCGCTCATGGGACCCGATTGTACCGGCGGCCCGGGGCGGACTCCCTACTCCAGGCGCAGCAGCAGGGCTCCCCTCGCTACCGTTTCGCCCGGACTGACTGCCCGATGCGTCACGCGGCCAGCTCGTGGGGCACGGACCTCGTTCTGCATCTTCATCGCCTCGAGCGTCAGCAGCGGATCGCCTTCGGCCACCTCCGACCCCTCCTCGCAGGAGAGCGAAACGACGAGACCGGGCAGCGTCGCCCTGATCTCGATCGGTCCGCGTGACCCGGTCGCCGCAGACTCCGCCTCGGCAAGCACCCTCTCGCGCCAGGTCCGCACCGTCACCCGGATGCGTCGGCCGCGGAGGGTGACGACCCAGTCGTCGCCCGCCCCTTCGACCGCCGCCAGGAGAGATCGGGTCCCGTCCGACAGACGCGCAATCCGTCGGTCGACGTCGATGAAGGTGATCCGCCAATCCTCGGCCGGCTCGACAATGTCGCCGGCGACGCGCGCCTCGAGTCCCGCTGTCATCGGAGCGCCTCTGACCGCGCCTGGCGAGCCCAGCTGCGGTCCGGCTTGCCCGGGATCCCGGCCTGCGGGGTAGCGCCCGGGGCGCCTGCCGCCGAGGTCGTTTCTCGAGCACGAGTCGCGAGCAGGGCGGCGAGCGACGCGTCGGTGGCGTCGAGCAGCGGTCCCGCGTCACCCCAGCGCTCCGGGATCAGTCCGGTGTGATAGTCGCCTCCGGCGAAGCCCGGCTCCTCCACCAGCCACCGGTGGAACCCCAGGTCGGTCTGTAGCCCCCCGACCACCATCTCATCGAGGGCGCGGCGAAGACGAGCGAGCGCCGCGGGCCGATCTGCGGCGTGAACCATGACCTTGGCGAGCAGCGGGTCGTACTCCGGGGCGAGCTCGGCCCCGGGGATGACGGCGTGATCGATTCGCACGCCAGGGCCGGCCGGCAGCCGCCAGGCTGTGACCGCTCCGGCCACCGGGCGAAAGCCGGCGTACGGATCTTCCGCGTACACGCGGACCTCGACGGCGTGGCCCCGCGGCTCCGGGTCCAGCAGCTCGGGCGGGAGCGACTCCCCTGCGGCGATGCGGATCTGCCAGGCAACGATGTCGATCCCCGTCACCAGCTCCGTGATGCCGTGTTCGACCTGCAGCCGCGTGTTCATCTCCAGGAAGTAGTGATTCCCCTCCCCATCGAGGAGGAACTCGACGGTGGCGGCGTTGTGAAACTCCACCGTCGCGGCCACCCGTCGCGCACTGTCGAAGAGGGCTCGCCGCACCTCCGCCGTGACCGCAGGGGAGGGAGTCTCCTCGACCAGTTTCTGGTGACGCCGTTGAACGCTGCAGTCGCGCTCGCCGAGGACGGCAAGGCCCCCGTTTCGATCCCCCAGCAGCTGGACCTCGATGTGCCGAGCCGGGCTGATCAGCCGCTCGAGGTACAGGGTCCCATCACCGAACGCCGCAAGGGCCTCCCGCCTGGCCGACTCAACGGCGGCAGGCAGATCCTCGGCACGGTTGATCCGGCGCATTCCGCGGCCGCCACCGCCGGCCGCCGCCTTGAGCATCGCCGGATAGCCAACGTCGGCCAGGTCAGGCGGCTCATCGTCTTCAAGCGATACCAGCAGCCCCGGCACCACCGGCACGCCGGCCGCGGTTACCGAACGGCGCGCTGCCAACTTGTTGCCGAGCGCCTCCTGGGTCGCCGGCGGCGGGCCGATCCAGGCCAGCCCGGCCTCTTCGACTGCCCGGGCGAAGCCGGCGTTCTCCGACAGGAATCCGTACCCGGGGTGAACCGCGTCCGCCCCGACCTGTCGTGCGGCCGCGGTGATGGCGGGGATGTTCAGATAGGAGTCGGACGCGGCTCGCGGGCCAATCCCCACCGACATGTCTGCCGCCTCGACATGCATCGCATCGGTATCGGCGTCGGAGTAGACAGCCACGGACTCGACCCCCAACTCGCGGCAAGCCCGGGCAATCCGCACCGCAATCTCGCCGCGGTTGGCGATGAGCAGACGGCGGAAAGGCGGCCGCCGCGGGGAGCTGTCTTTGCGCACAGACAGCGTCGGCTCAGAGCGGGATATTGCCATGCTTCTTGGACGGCACCGACTGCCGTTTTCCCTCGAGCATGGCCAGGCCCGCGACGAGGCGCGCACGGGTCTCCGATGGCAGGATCACTTCATCGACATAGCCACGGGCCGCGGCGACGTATGGGTTCGCGAATCGATCCTCGTACTCGGCGATCAAGCGCGCCCGCTCGGCACTCGGATCCTGGGCCGCTTCGATTCGGTCGCGGAAGATGATGTTCACCGCGCCTTCCACGCCCATCACCGCGATCTCGGCGGTCGGCCACGCGAAGTTCAGGTCGGCGCGGACATGCTTGCTGCTCATGACGTCGTACGCGCCGCCGTACGCCTTCCGGGTGATCACGGTGAGCTTCGGCACGGTCGCCTCGCAATAGGCATACAGCAACTTCGCACCGTGGCGGATGATCCCGCGGTGCTCCTGGTCAACTCCGGGGAGGAATCCGGGCACGTCCACCAGCGTCACCAGCGGGATGTTGAAGCAGTCGCAGAAGCGCACGAATCGCGCCGCCTTGTCCGACGCGTCGATATCCAGGACGCCGGCCAGCACTTCCGGCTGCTGCGCCACGACACCGACGCTGCGCCCTTCGATGCGAGCGAAGCCGCAGATGATGTTGCGTGCGAACAGCGCATGCACCTCCACGAACGAGGAACCGTCAACCAGGCCGGCGATGACGCGATGCATGTCGTACGAGCGCTGAGACGAGTCGGGAATGAGCGTGTCCAGGTCGCTCGGCCCGACCTCCGGCGGATTCCACTCCGCGGCCGCCGCCGGCGGGTCGAGGTTGTTCTGTGGCATGTAACCGAGCATCCGGCGGGTCAGTAACAGTGCCTGTGGCTCCCCCGCCGCAAGAAAGTGCGCAACGCCGCTCGTCTCGTTGTGCACCCTCGCCCCGCCCAACCCCTCGAAGTCGATCTCTTCGTGGGTCACGGTCTTCACCACGTTCGGTCCGGTGACGAACATGTAGCTGCTCCCGTCCACCATCACCGTGAAATCGGTGATCGCCGGCGAGTAGACAGCTCCGCCGGCGCACGGTCCGAGCACCACGGAGATCTGCGGGACGACCCCGGAGGCGAGGGTGTTACGCAAAAAGATATCGGCATAGCCCCCCAACGACGCGACCCCCTCCTGGATCCTGGCACCGCCGGAATCGGAGAGCCCGATGATCGGTGCTCCCATCTCCATGGCCATATCCATCACCTTGCAGATCTTCTCGGCGTGCGCCTCCGACAGCGATCCTCCGAAGACCGTGAAGTCCTGCGAGTAGACGAATACCAGGCGGCCGTCGATTCGGCCGTATCCGGTCACCACCCCGTCACCGAGATAGTGCTCGTCGGCCAGGCCGAAGTCGGTCGCCCTATGCGTCACCAGCGCGTCAAGTTCGGAGAACGATCCTTCATCGAGCAGCAACTCGAGGCGCTCACGCGCAGTCAACTTTCCGCGGGCGTGCTGCTGCTCGATTCGCTTCTCTCCGCCCCCGAGCGTCGCCTCGACACGCAGGCCCTGCAGACGCGCAATCTTGTCGGCCGTTGACACGCGGCGTCCTCCGAGCAGTTTGTGGGCCCAGCAGGGATCGAACCTGCGACCAGCCGGTTATGAGCCGGATGCTCTCACCACTGAGCTATGGGCCCGGGGGGATGGTGGACAAGTCCGAGTATAGAGGGTCGTCTTTGCACAAAGACATCGACATCTGGTCACCTTGTGGATAAGTCGCGTGACCGATCACCATTCGCGCGGCTATCATCGGAATCCGTCGCTGCACGCGACATGATCCCCTCCCACCGCGCTGCAAGGTGATGTTTTGACCAAAGTGATTTCCATCGCAAACCAGAAGGGTGGCGTCGGAAAGACGACCGCCTCCATCAACCTTGGCGGCGCCCTCGCCGAGTTGGGCTATCGGGTTCTCTGCATCGACATGGACCCGCAGGCGAATCTGACGGTGGGGCTCGGCATCAGTCTCTCTGACGTGCGGCAGTCGATGGCCGATGTCCTCTCCGATGATCGCGTGCCGCTCGGCGAGATCATTCGACAGACGGGCATGCCTGGTCTGTCGGTCGCGCCCAGCACGCTCGAACTGGCGTCGACCGAGGTCGAGCTGTTCACCGCCATCGGGCGCGAGATGGTGCTCCGCGACGCCCTTGCCGATTGGGCGGATCGGCAGTACGACGTGATCATCATCGACTGCCCGCCGACCCTCGGCCTGTTGACCATCAACTCGCTGGTCGCCAGTTCACGGGTGATCATCCCGGTGCAGACCCAGTACTACGCCATCAAGGGCCTGACCGCGCTGATCAAGGTGATCAACACCATCAAGATCAAACTCAATCACGACCTGGAGATTCTCGGTCTGTTGGCGACCTTCTACGACGGTCGCACGGTGTTGGCGCGAGAGATGCTGCAGAACCTGCGCGAGCTCGGCGACCATCGGGTCTTCAACACCATGATCAAGCAGACGGTGAAACTCGGCGAAGCGCCGCTGACCGGCAAGCCGGTGACCGAGTACGCGACCAACTCATCGGCGGCACGCGCGTTCCGCGACTTTGCGCGAGAGGTGGTCGAACTTGGCTAGCAAACGGCCGGCCTTCAGCCAGAACATCCATCGCCTCTTCGACGAGGCGCAGGCGACCGACCTTGCCCCGGGAATCGTCTCGCTGATCGAGTCCCGGGCCACGCGTGCACAGATTCGCGAAGTGCCGGTCGAGCGGATCCTCCCCAACCCGGCGCAGCCGCGCCTCTCGTACGAAGAGGACTCGCTCACCGAACTGGCCGATTCAATCCGCGAACATGGCGTCCTACAGCCGATCCTGGTCCGCCCCGTTGGCAGTCAGTACGAACTGATCGCCGGGGAGCGCCGATGGCGGGCGTCGCGGATGGCGCAGCGCGAGTCGATCCCCGCGATCGTGGTCGAGTTCGACGACGAGACCGCCCTGGAGGTCTCGATCATCGAGAACCTGCAGCGCGAGGACGTCTCCCCCCTCGAGGAGGCGGCCATGTTCCGAAAGATGACCGACCTCGGCTACTCGGTTCGTCAACTCGCCCAGAAGATCGGCAAGGACAAGGGCTACGTGGAAAACCGGATCCGCCTGGCGGAGGCGCCCGCTGAGATCCGCGAGCTCGTGTCCGTGCGCAAAGACACGATCAGCCACGCGTACGAGCTGATGAAGATCGGCGACGAACGGACCCGCCGGCGCCTCGCCAAGAAGGTCGCCGCCGGCGAGCTCACGCTTGCCAAGCTGCGTCGAATCACCGGTGGTGCAGGTGACGATCTCCCCGAGCCGACCGGCCCCAAGCGACGAGCCCGCACCGTGGCGGGGCAGGTCGCTGCCGTGCGGGCCACCGACGACGCCCTGGTGAATAACCGGGCGAAGCTGGCCGAGGCGATCGACGAGCTGGTGGAACTGCTCGGTCACCGGGACCTGCTCGAAGAGATCCCCGAGACCAACCGAGACAACCTCGCGCGGACCCTGACGATCACCAAGCTCAAGCTCGAGAACGCAATCGCCATCATTCGGGTGACCCGCGAGGCATAGGCGGCGAGTCCCTGGGGCCGGTACGTTCGACCGGCCGGAGTGGCGCGGCTCAGGGGGTGTAGCTCATCACCTCGCGCTGAGCGACCAGGAAGTCGATCAGCTTTGACCCGGCCTCGGGATCAGTCCGGCGCAGTCCGACGATTGTGCGCGGTAGCTCGAATATCGGAGCCGCCAGTGCGCCGGCAGTATCGATGCCCACCACGTGGTCCGGTCCCCCGCCGATCAGAAAGACGCGCTGGAAGCCACGCGCGTCCAGTCCGGCGGTCTCGCAGAACGCCGCAATCGCCGTCCCGACTCCCATCCGCTTGGCGAAGTCGACAAACAGGTCGGCCGCCCAAACGTCGATCTGCTCATCGGTCTGGGTTGCCACCATCTTCCGGTAGCTCTGCTCGTCAGTCTCGCTCACTCGATTCTCCAGTTGATGCCTGCCGGGCGATTCTAGCGAAGCGAGGCCGCCCGGAACGCACCGATCGGCCTCGACCACGCCAGTCCATCGGCTATCCTCCGGCCGTGAACGAGCGAACCGCCCGAACGAGCACCGACCAGACGATTTCCTACGAGTTGCTGCGAACCAGGGCCGGCGAGGTGGACCTCGTCGGCAGCGCTACGTTTCGCGGCGGCCGATTCGACATCGATGCGCCCGAGGCGGTGTCGGTGGCCGTGTCCGAGCTGCTGGCGCGGGCCTTCGTCGATCGCGTCCGGGCCGACGAGCGGGCACCCGGCTACCGTCGCAGCGGACGCGGCGAGGTCGGCATGTTGGTGCCCGGCATGCCGGAGCACTTCATCGCCCGGCTCCGCGGGCTGTGGCTCCCCTACCCCGACGGCTCGGTCATCATCGCCCGGTCGACGATCGCTCCGACGAGCCGCGCGCGCTCCACACCCGCGGACCTCGCCGAGGCGGGCGCACCGGTGACCGATCCGGCGGTCCGCCGCGCGAGCCTGGCGGACAGCGGCGCCACGGTGAACGCAGGGCCTCTCGTCCGCTCGAACGAGCCGGCGACGGGCACCCGGCCGGCAGGACAGTCCGTGGCGCGGACCGACTGCGGATGGATCGTCTGATACATAGATATCCCAATAGTCTGACGGTGAGCGCGCCGATGACGCATCAGCAGCCCGCTCGGGTAGAATCGCGGCCATGCTGAAGTACGTGGCTTTCCCGGGCCTGATCCTGATCGTGGGCATCTCCTACTTCCTGCTCACAGCGGAGCCGATCGGGTCGGTCCTGCTGCTGATCTTCGCCGGCGCCATGGGCGTCATGACCTGGGTGCTGCTGCCGACCCTCGACAACGTGGGACCGACGGCCCCGGTCGACCCGGACTTCGAGCAGTCCCGCCGCTGAGCGGCGGCCGGGGGATGTCCGGGCATGGAAGTGCCGGGCAATGTGGCTGCCCTAGCGAGTCTCCCCGCTAACACACCGCCCGGCTCACCTGAAGTAACGCACGTGTCGTCGTTTCGTTAGTCGCCGACCACGGGTCGGCCCCGATGATCGGACGCCTCAGCGAATCCCGGTGTCGTAGCTGACCAGCAGTTCGGTCGGCGGGCCTTCCGCCTCCACGCCGAAGTCCATCCGCGCAGCTGTTCCCATCAGCCCGTCGACCGACTGGGGAACCAGCCGATAGGCGCCTGACGGTAGGTCGACCGAGAACTCGCCGTTTGCCCCGGACGTGACGCGGGCGATCTCCACATCGTCAAGATCGGTGATCACCAGGACGGCGCCGGCGACCGGTCGGTCGGCACAGGCCGGATCGGGCGGATCCGTGACGACCGGGCAGGTCGGCCCCGCGCTGACCGAGCCCCGCACCCCGGTCGGGCCCAGGAGTTCGTCCCCTTCCTCGCGAAGGAGGGTCACTGAACCCTCCACGCTCACCGCGTAGGTCCAGCGGTGCTCGCTGATGCACCCGGCCGGGCAGTCGCCCCAGCCGATGCGGACCGTGACCTCCCAGCCGGTCCCGGCCTCGACTACCTCGTACCACGATGCTTGCCCGATCAGGTTCGGGTCGACCGGTTCGATTCCGGTGAAGCGGGCCTGCTGCGCCAGGACGGCCTGCGCGGCTGCGTCCGCGGTGACCGGTGCGGAGGAGGCACCGGGCAACCTGGCACACGCGGCAAGGACCAGGATCAGCGCGACGATGGTGATGGCCGCGGAGCGGCCTGATAGACGTCTCATGTTACCTCGGACGCCGCGCATCCTCTTCTGGTTCCCACGCGGCCGCTCAGAAAGCTCCGGGGTCTGGGCCCTGGCAAGCCTCGGAAGACCTTCAATGCGCCACACGATTGGCTCCGGCGGGCCGGAGCCGGCCACTTACTGCGTTCCCGAGGCGAGACTGCGAGCGAGATTTCCCTCCCCCGTCTGGTCCGTTCCCGCGCATGGTTGAAGGTTGCGCTTCTCGAGTGTGTACAGTGCCATCAGGTCGTGGAGCGCAGGTCGCCGATCCAGCGAGTCTGCGCAGACTGCCGGAAGGTGGTGAAGGCCAAGCGAACCGCCGCCGCGATGAAGCGCTCTCGCTCGGACCGATAACGACGGCTCGTCCCCAGTCCGCAAGCTGGGCTATAACAGCGATGCCCGCGGAGCTATCTACCCCCACCTCAGTGGACGACGCAGAGGCCTGGGCCGGTCGCCGCCAGGCTGCGCCGCTGCCGATAGAGGCGCTTCGCGGCGCCAAGCCGTCGCCCGTACTTGGCGTCCTGTCAGCGGGGGTTGATGGCATGGAGCCGCTTGAGCACGCGGGCGGCGGCGATCGAGGGCCTCGGCAGATCATCAACCGCGATAGCCGCGGCCGGGAGGGCGAGGCTCCCATTCGGGGCAGAGGTGCGTTTCCTGAACGTACTCGGTCAAGGACGGCAAGAGGTTGAAGATGTCCCATTTCGATGCGACGCGCCGGTAGGCATCCTTGACATCGCGGAAGCACGCGAGGCCTTGGAACAGGCCGTGACCGAGCGGACTGTAGTCCGACAGACCGCAGGTGTAGCAGGCCAGCAGCCGAACGTCGGCCGGAAGGGCACGGACGACCTCCTCCAGTTCAGCCTCGAAGTCGCCGCCGTTGTTCATCCCGCGAAACGGACCGCGTCCGTCGGGCAGCCTGATCGTCAACTCGACCCGTTCGATCGGTGGCGGGAGAACGATCGTCGCTTCGATGTCGATGACTTGCGGCATTCCGGCGATGTCGATCGCGGTCGGAACCAGAAGTGTCAGTGAACCCGTCGCGAGCATGCCGAACTTGTCCAATGTGAACGGCGGCATGTCCTCGCTTCCGGGCGACTCTGCCTCGAGCCCATCGAAGTCGGAACCGCTGAGGGCCACGCCGCGCAGCGTCGTGTGCAGATCCTTCCCATCGTTCGAAATGGTGATTTCGTCGCGGCCTCGTTCGTCTTCGTAGATCGCATTGAGTCGAAGAGGATACCGAGGCAAGACGCTCGAAAGGTCGGGAGCGGGTGCCGGATCCGGAAGGGTCATCCACGCGAGTATGAGCGGGAGCGAGTCCGCTTGCGGTAATGCCCAGGAGGGTCGCTCAGGACCACCAGTAACCCACTCGCCTTCGGAAGCAGTTGACAGACGCAGCTGGCTACTACATTGTACGGACTACGCATAACGTAGGAGAGGCGCACAGTGGACCGTCGACGTGGCGCGGACCCCAGCCTGCTGGTGATGATCAGCCTGGCCGCCGGCCCGAAGCATGGGCACGGGATCCTCCTCGACGTGCAGGACTTCGCCGGCCAACGCCTCGGGCCGGGCACCCTGTACGGCGCAATCGAGCGCCTCGAGCAGGACGGGCTCATCGAGCCGATGCCGGCGGAGCACCGCCGGACGCCGTACCGCCTCACACAGGCTGGCGCCAGTTACCTCGCGAAGCGAGTTAGCGAGCTCCGTCATCTCACCCACGTCGCGACATCCCGGGTGCAGTCATGAGGCGCTGCATCAGCCTCTTGCTCCGTCTGTACCCCCGCGCTTGGATGAGGCGCTACGGAGGCGAGTTCAGGCAGCTTCTCGATGACGCACCCGCGACGCCGGCGACCGCCATCGACGTTGCCCGCCACGGGCTCAGCCTCCACGCTCGTCGTGCGCCGGGCACAGGGCTCCACCTGATCACTTTGGGAGGGACCATCATGCGCGACCACCCGCAGCGCTCTGCCGTGCTGGGTGCGGCGGTCCTCCTGCCGACCGCCGTCCTGATCGGCGTGGCGGTGCTCAAGTACGTGGTCGGCGTCGCGGCGCCGTTCGATGCCATCGAGCCGGCCATGACGCCACTGGTCACCCATCCGCTCGGCGAAACGGTCCTTACTCTGGCCCCCTATCTCGCGCTGGTCCTCGCCCTGCTGCCGGTTGTTCGCGGTGTCCCGCGCTGGGAGCACGGGCGGCTTGTCGGGACGTTCAGCCTGGCCGCCCCGGTTGTGAACATCGTCATCGCCACGCTAAGCGCCGCAGTCGCGCTGTTCATGGCCGTCTACTGGGTCACCGAGAACCTCTGAGGCTCGCTCGCCGGAGGGCCCATGATGGCGCACCGCGACCGGCTGCCGTTGTTGGCCCTCCTCGCGGCCGTGGCTCTTGCCGCGTGTGGCGCGCCGGCGGCTTCGCGCGACGACGCGGGCCAAGTCCGTGACACCTGTTCCGGTGCGGTTGCAGACCCGGAATATGCGACGGCCATCCAGGCTGGGAGCACGTTCATGGAGAGGGCGATGGCCGCCTTCGAGGCGCCCGGGGCGGCTGTCGCAGTCGCTGTCCACGGGGAGGTCGTGTGGGCGGCCGCGTTCGGGCTTGCCGACACAGAAGCGGGCGTCCCGGCCTGCCCGGAGACGGCATTCCGTGTCGGCAGTGTCTCGAAGTCGATCACCGCTGCAGCCCTGGCGCGGTTGCTGGATGCCGGGGCCATCGACTTGGACTCCACGGTCGGAGACCTCCTCCCCGATCTGCCGCGAGAACTCCACTCCATCACCGTTGCCCAGCTCGGCCACCACCAATCCGGCATCCGTCACTACCGAACGTCCGGCGAGGTGGTGAACCGGCAGCACTTCGACTCGGTCGCAGCAGGCCTCTCCATCTTCGCCGGCTCCCCGTTGCTATTCGAGCCGGGCACGAGTTCCTCGTATTCGAGCTACGGCTACAACCTCTTGGGAGCGCTGCTCGAAGCGGTGACCGGCGACGACTACGGCAGCCTCGTGGAGCGGCAGGTTCTGGATGTGGTCGGCATGATTTCGACGACGCCGGACGATGCGTCGGTGCAGCCACCGGCCCGTGCCCGCCCATACGAGCGGCTGGCCGTTGCCCAAGTCGTGCCCGCGCCGGTGGCCGACCTGAGCGACCGGCTGCCGTCAGGCGGTTGGAGTGCGTCCGCATCCGATCTGGCACGGCTGGGCGCCGCCCTGCTCGACGACTCGTTCATCAGCCCGGACGCCCAGGATGCGCTCTTCGCCGATGCCGCCCTCCCTGACGGCGAAACCACCGGCTACGGGATCGGCTTCGAGGTGGCCTGCAATCCGCCAGGGCCGTGCCTCGCCATGCAGACCGGCGCGGTGGTCGGCGGTTCCGCGTTGCTGCTGATTGACCGGGCCAACGGAGTCGTGGCCGCCATCGTCATGAACGTGGGCACCGCGACCGCGACATCGGCTCCCCCGCCGGCACAGCCGCCGCCCGACCCACCTGAGCTGCTGGCTCCTTTCGGCGGGGCAGGCTGACATGCGCTCACGGCAGCCGAGTGGATCCCTTTGTCCCCAATTCGGGCCGCCTGCCTGCTCCACAGCGTGGGCCGGAGCCGGCCACTTACTGCGTTCCCGAGGCGAGGCCGCGAGCGAGATCTCGCTTCCCCGGCCCACGCGCTCCCGTGATTGGCTGAAGGTCGCCCTGCTCGAGTGTCGCCGCTGCCATCAAGTCGTCGAGCGGCGCTCGCCTGTTCAACGGCATTGCTCCGGCTGCAGTGCCGAACTGAGGCGCAACCGGAGTCGACACGGGATGGCGCGTTTCCGGCGTCGGACCGACAGCTAAACGTCAGGCCGCGGTGAACTTCGGGCCCGAGCCATCGTTCCAAGCACCGGGCGGCTTTCCGATGTACTCCGCCAAGCGGTTGTAGGTACGGATAGTGGTGGCGGATGCCGGCGGCCCACCCGCTTGCGCGCGCTTCATGAGCACGAAGGCCTCGAGGGCCTCGGCAAGCTCGCGGTCCTTGAGGCGCCGGGCGCTACCAGCCAGAAGGAGGCCCGCCTCTTCAACTTGCGCGAGTGCCGCCTCAAGGAGCCCGTGAACGTAGAAGGCGAACATGAAACGGACGTGGCGTTGTGGAAATACGGGATGCCCGTTGAGCGTGGCTCGGCCCAGTAACTCCACGAAGGCAATGTTCTTAGCCAGACCCTCGCCCGCCTGGAACCGGCGCAGCGGCTCGAGCATGACGTCGGCGACCACCGCTCCGCGCTGGCGCTTGAGTCGGAACACTAGCCGGCGAACGTCGGCAGGAATGAGCGGCGTGAGGACAGCGATAACGCTCAACGGGTTGATGCCAAGGTTGCCGTGGGCCGCGCCCGACACCTCGAGCCGGTTGGCCTTGAAGTCGATCCGCCCTGGGTGGACGCCTGACGCCGCGAGAAGGATGGCGAGCAGGTCGCTAGGCGACAGGTCTGCAAGCCGATCCTTGTCAGGGGTCGCGTCCGGTGGACTCGGACTTCATGGCGCTAAGAGTCACGCGAGTCCAAGAACGGCCCAAGTTGCCCGCGGGACTAGCATGGTCGGCACCATGATCAAGATCCCGGCCGGCACCCACGGCATCGTCTACGTCCGCGTCTCCACCGCTCACCAGGCGGAGGACGAACTGCCCATCGACTCGCAGATCGCCGAACTGACGGCAGCCGTCACCGCTGCCGGAGCCACCTGTGAGGTCGTCAAGGACGTCGGCATCAGCGGCACGGACTTCGAAGGCCGACCGGGCCTCCAGGGGATCGTCGGTCGCGCCCGCGAACCGCACCCCAGCTTCAAATGGGTGCTGCTCTGGAAGCTGAGCCGTTTCGGGCGCGATATCGAGGAGGGCCTCATCTACCGTGCCCTGCTGCGGAAGCGGGGCATCGAGCTCATCAGCTACAAGGAGCCGATCCCCGAGGGGCCGCTCGGCATGCTCATCACCCACATCCTGATGGCGGTCGACCAGTTCTACGCCGCGGCCACCGCTGCTGATGTGCTGCGCTCGCAGAAGGAGCTGGCCCGCCACGGCTACTCAGCCGGAGGCCGCCCGCCGGTCGGCTACAAGCGCGAGCCGGTCGTCGTTGGTACCCGCTACGACGGGACGCCACTCACCCGGGTGCGCTGGGTACCTGACCCAGAGGTCGCCCCGCGGGTCGTCCAAGCCTTCCAGATGGCTGCCCAGGGCGCGATGTATGACAAGATCGTGGCGGCCACCGGCATCTGCAGAAACAAGTCGAGCCTGGCGACCATCCTCGCCAACCCGATCTACCGCGGTGTCAAGGTCTTCAACCGAGAGACTCGGGTCGAAGGCGAGCATGGTCGAAAGCGCCGAAGGAACCCGCAGGACGACCTCGTCACCAGCGAGGTCGAACCGGTTGTCCCCGAGCAGCTCTGGAGCCGAGTCCAAGACATGCTGATCCGTCGCCGTGCTAACCGGCTGCCGGTCAGCCGCTATGCCGGTGGGTACGTCCTGACCGAGCTCCTGCGCTGCGCGTGCGGCAGCCGGATGGCGGGCACCAATTCGCGGGAGCGTCGGTACTACCGCTGCCTCGCCCGGTGTGGCCGTCCCCAGGTCCGGGCCGATCACCTCGAGGCCGGGATCATGGACCGCATCCGCAGCACCCTGTTCACGCCCGAAGCGATCCGCGAGATGGTCACCCTCCTCAACGACGACATCCGCAAGCGCGCCGAGTAGCGCGGTCCAGACCTCGATCGAGCGCGCGCTCAAGTGCGCAAGCTCGAGCAGCAGGACGCGAATCTCCGTCGCGCCCTTCGCAATGCGGGCCGCGCGCGGCCGAACGGATCACCCTCGAGACTGAGACGGTGGGTGCCGAACTCGCAGCGGCGACAGCGCGCCTGAACGACCTCCAGCTGAAGGAGCGGCCGATCAGGATCACGAAGCGCATGGTCGACGAGACCATCGCCCAGTTCGAAGGCATCCTCGAACGCGCCCCGCTCGAGACCCGGGTCGCTACCGTGAGGGACCTCTTCGAGCGCGTCGACGTCGACAGCCGGGAGCTGAAGGCCGTAGCCGTCTGGAACGTGACGACCGATCAGGGCGCTAACCGGTCGGACGCAGTAAGTGAGTGGCTCCGGCGGTAGGACTCGAACCTACGACCAAGCGGTTAACAGCCGCCCGCTCTACCACTGAGCTACGCCGGAACGCGTCTGCGACCCCTCGCCGCGGCCTGGGGACCGGCCGATGATACGGCCATGCGCCGCAGACGGTCAAAGTCACGACCCGGCGCCCAGAAGCGAATAACCGGGCAGGTCAGCCCGGGTCCACGATGTCAGCCGTCGGGCAACGATCCCAGCCGTAAGGGTCCGATCGACCCTGGTGCTGGAAACAACTTCGAGCTATACGACCGGATAAGGAATTCGCTGACGAGGCCACCATGGCGCGCACCCGAGACCTCATACGACGGCATCCCATTGCCGCGTACCTGATCCTTGCTGTGGGCCTGACGTGGGCCAACTGGATCCCGATGGCGCTGCGCGGCGAGATCGTCACGCCGGGCGGCAACGTCAGCCAGTTCCCCGGGCTGGTTGGTCCGATGATCGCGGCAGTCATCGTGACGCTCGTCGTGGAGGGACGAGCCGGGCTCCGTGATCTTGGCGCTCGAATGCTCCGTTGGCGGGTCCCCTTACGCTGGTACGGAGTAGCGACGATCCCCTACCTCATGTTCCTCGCGGCGGTCGGCCTGCTGGCGGTAACCGGCGGTCAGACGCCGACCTTCGCGGAGCTGGGTGAGTTCAGCGGGCTGCCCGCGCTGGCGTTCCCGCTGGTCGTGGTTCTGGTCCTTGTCTGCAACGGGTTTGGGGAGGAGGTCGGCTGGCGAGGATTCCTGACACCGAAGTTGCTGAGTCGCCACGGACCGATCACGACCAGCCTCATGGTCGCCGCGGTCTGGTTCGCCTGGCACGTTCCCTCGTTCTGGGTGATCGAAACCTACCGCAACCTGGGGCTGACAATCATCCCCATGATGGGTATCGGGATAACCAGCGGCGCAATCGTTCTCACCTGGATCTACGTGAGCTCTGGGAGCAGCATCTGGATCGTCGCGCTGTGGCACCTCGCGCTCAACTTTGGGAGCGCCACGGCGGCCGGGCGGGGTCTCCCCGGTGTGGTCGTCTGGAATGGGGTGCTCCTGTGGGCGATCGTCGTGGTCGTCGGTTGGCTGGTGGCCGACGAGCCGGGGACACGACCATTCGTGGTCAGGCTCCGCGACGGGTTGCTCGTCGGGGCCCTGCGCTCACCAATGGGCCGCCTGTTCGGCGGCATGACGGTGATCACCTTCAAGGGACGTCGGTCGGGTCGGACGCTGAGGACGCCGGTCGAGTGCGTCCACGAACCCGGGCGCCTGTATGTCCTGGTCGGCCATCCGGACCACAAGCAGTGGTGGCGCAACGTACAGGTCACCCCAGAGGTCATTGTGGAGGTAGCTGGTCGCGACATCGCGGGTCGGGCCACCGTCCATGTCGGCGACGATCCGGAGGCCAAGGCTGACCTGGCAACGTACCTCCGGCACCGTCCCCGTGTTGCTCGCACGCTCAACGTGCCCGCCGATCGCCTGACCGATCAGCAGTTCCTCGCGGCAACAGCCGCCCGCACCGTCTCTGTGCGAATCGACCTGCAACCAACCGCGGCGGGCTGATACACCGCCCGGCCCGCAGCGCAGAAACGACGCGGGCTGGGTGAATCGGGGTCGTCGCCGGCGCCTACCTACTCAAGGTAGTCCTTGAGCTTCCGGCTGCGGCTCGGGTGGCGCAGCTTGCGCAGTGCCTTTGCCTCGATCTGTCGGATCCGCTCGCGCGTCACGTTGAAGTCGCGGCCCACCTCCTCGAGGGTCCGGCTGCGGCCGTCCTCCAGGCCGAAGCGTAGCTGGAGCACGCGACGTTCACGGGGCGTGAGGCTGTCGAGCACGCCCTCCACCTGCTCCTTCAGCAGCTGGTGGCTGGCTGCATCGGCCGGAGCAACACTTGCCAGGTCCGGGATGAAGTCGCCGAGGTGGCTGTCCTCCTCCTCGCCGATCGGCGTCTCCAGGCTGACCGGCTCCTGGGAGACCTTCATGATCTCGCGCACCTTCTCCGGTGAGACGGTCTGCGGTCCGGCCGCCTCGCGCTCATCGGTCTCGGCGTCGGTCGGCTCACGCTGGAGCTTGTCACGGAGCTCGCGGATGATCTCGTCGCGGCTCATGCGCCGTGCGATCTCCTCAACGGTCGGCTCGCGGCCCAGCTCCTGGAGCAGCGTACGGCTGACCCTGATCAGCCGGTTGATCGTCTCCACCATGTGCACCGGGATGCGGATGGTGCGGGCCTGGTCGGCGATCGCCCGGGTGATCGCCTGGCGAATCCACCAGGTGGCGTAGGTGCTGAACTTGAAGCCCTTCTCGTAGTCGAACTTCTCGACCGCCCGGATGAGACCGATGTTCCCCTCCTGGATCAGGTCGAGGAAGCTCATGCCGCGCCCGATGTACTTCTTCGCGATGCTCACCACCAGGCGCAGGTTCGCCTCGGTGAGCCGCTTGCGTGCATCGACACTCTGCTCGACCAGGCGCCCGGAGCGCTTTTCGAGCGGCACCTCCGGCGGTATCTCCGGGTCGTACCCGAGCTCGTGGAGATAGGCGGCGTCGTTTCCATCGGCCACGTAGTCCCGCACGATCGCCTGGGCAGTCTCGCGCGCCCAGCGCTCGAGCTCGACCAGCTCGGTCGCCCCCGCATGATCGAGCGCCTTGGACCGATACGTGTGCCCGAAGAGGATCGCCTCCTTCAGCGCCTCTCCCGGGTTCTCCGCGAAAAGCTTGAGAATCGATTCGGCATGCATGATCCGCTCGCGGGCCTCGTCGTCGAGGCCGGTCGCCTTGCGCGCCTTGGCGAACCTGACCGCCGGCGCGTCGATCGTTTCTGCCCGCGAGACCCACCAGTCGATGGCATCGCGGGTCACGCGTGCCGAATCCCGCGGCAGGTCGAACGCACGCATCGCCGCCATGGCGCGCGCCTTGGGCTCGGAGCTGCTGCTAACCCAGGTGTAGAGGTTGACGAGGGCGCGCGCCGGGTCCTCGACGGCCAGTTCCCCGAGCTCGATCGCCTTGGCCAGCACGACCTCCTCCTCGGCGGTCAGCAGGGCAACCTTGCCGATCTCCTTCAGGTACATGCGCACCGGGTCGTCGATGCCGATCAGGTCCGCGGCGAGCGCCTCGAGGTCCTCTTCCGTCCCGGGTCGCTTGGCCGGTCCGGCGTCTCGCGCATCAACCTCCGGCTCCGCGATGAGCGTCGGGTTGTTGTCGGAGTCCATCACCTCGACGCCGCTCTCCTGGGCGGCGGCGTAGAAGTCCTCCACCTCGCCGAGATGCGCCTCCGGCTGCGGCACGGCTTCCAGGATCTGGTCGTGGGTAATGAACCCATCCTCGCGGCCCTGGGTCAGGAGGGCGTCGAGCGGAGCGTTACCCGGCGCCTTCGACCTGGTTGTCGTGCCCGATTTCTTCGCAGGCCGCACCCGCGACGGCGTCTTGGCCGGCGCCTCCGGCACCCTCGCCGCTACCGCCTTTGGCGCCACCGCCTTCGGTGCCACCGCCTTCGGTGCCACCGGCTTCGGTGCCACCGGTTCGGGCTTGCTCTTTTTGATGGTTGTCGCCACTAGCTCCTCCTCGCCCCGACCACCTGGGCCGGGTCTCTCATCGCTCTGGTTGCATCGGCCTTCTCGCGGCCGAGTCGCGTGATCTGCCGTTCGAGCGC
>JAOUHE010000015.1 GCA_029865285.1 Chloroflexota bacterium | reverse complement strand
GGCGCACTTGACCGCCAGCTCCTTGGTATTGGAGCTGTTCTTGCCGCCCACCACGATCATGGCGTCCACACTCGACGCGAGCACCACCGAGTCCGACTGGCGGGTCAGCGTCACGGGGCAGACGGTGTTCACCACGCGCAGGTCGTGGCAGCGCCGCAGGCAGAAGGCGGCGAACTCCTCGAGCTTGAAGGGCAGGATGGTGGATTGGCTCAGCACGCCGATCTTCTTGGTGTGCGGAACGCGCTCCCAGGTCGATCGGTCCATGTCGTCCACCACCACGTGGTTGTCGCCGGCGTAGGAGCGCACGCCTTTGACCTCGGGATGATCCTCGTGGCCGATGATGCAGACCGTGTACCCGGCCGCGGCGAGCTCACGTGCCGCCTTCTGCGACTGGAGGACCCACGTGCAGGTGGCGTCGATGACCTCCAGGTCGCTCTTCCCGCGCACGCGCTCCAGGTCGTCGGCCGGGACACCGTGCGCCCGGATGACCAGCGTCCCACCCTCCACCTGGTCGGCCAGGTCGGCGGTCCTGATGCCCCGATCCGAAAGGTCGGCCTTGATTCCGGGGTTGTGCACCAGCTGACCGAGGGTGGTGACCTCTTTCCCCTCGTCACGGGCGTGCTTGGCCTTGTCGATCGCGAGGCGCACGCCATAGCAGAAGCCGGCACGCTCGGCGATACGCACCTCGGGTCGGGTGGCGGTGGTCATCCCCCCGATTCTATCGGGCCTGCCCCGTACCGACCCCGGTGCTCCTCGGGAAGCAGCGCAGCGATCTCGCGCATGATGCGCTCGGTGCCGGTTTGGAGGCCCTCGCGGTCGAGCCTGCCATCTGGCTGGTGTGGCAGTTGGAAGACCGGACCGATGCGGATCGTCACCGCGGTCCGGTGCGGGAACCGGCTGCGTCCCGGGAAGATGCGACCGGTGCCGGTGATCCCGACCGGCAGGAGCGGTACGCCGGCCCGCGTGGCGATGAGTGCCGCGCCGAGTTTCGCCTCGCCGAGCACGCAGAGTCGGGAGCGGGTGCCCTCCGGGAAGATGGCGATCGGTCGGCCCTCGGCGAGATGCATCAGCGCCTGGCGCTGCGCCGCCCGGTCGCTCTCACCGCGGCGCACGAAGAAGACACCCGCCGACCGGCCCAGCCAACCGACCAGCGGCCAATGCCGGATCTCCTCCTTGGCCATGAAGTGGATCGCCCGGCCGGTCGAATGGCCGACCGCCGCCCCGATGAACGGCGGATCGAGGTTCGAGCAGTGATTCGCCACGAGCAGATACGGCCCGCTGCGGGGCACATGCTCGAGCCCGTGCACCTTGCCTCCGCCGAGGAGCCACTTCAGCCAGTTGGTCAGGATCGACCCCGGGTGAAAGAACCAGGTGCTCATGAGCGTGCCGGGAGGTGCGCCACGATCGCCTCCACGCAGGCGGGCACGTCGAGCTCTCCGGCGTCGAGCACCAGCGCCCCGACCGCCTTGCGCAGGGGCGCGACGTCTCGTTCGGTATCGGCCGCGTCGCGGTCGCGAATCTCCGCGAGGTAGCGATCACGGCGGTCGGGGCGACCCATCTCCGCCGCCCGGCGGTCGGCCCGGACCGATGCCGCGGCGGTCAAGAAGACCTTCAGCGTGGCTTCGGGCAGGACGACGGTGCCGATGTCGCGACCGACCATCACGGTGTCGCCACGGCGTGCCGCCTGGCGTTGGACGTCGAGCATGGCGGCGCGGACCTCCGCGTGGCGGCTCACCGAGGAGACGGCACGGTCCACACGCGGGGTGCGCGCCTCGCGCGTCACGTCACGCCCGTCAAGCAGCACCGTCTCGCGCCGATCGGTCTGCTCGCGCCGTGGCCGGCGAACCGTGATCTTCACTTCGCGCGCCAGGCGGGCCAGATCTGACCCGTCGTTCGCGCCGATCCCGCGCTCGAGCGCCGCCAGGGTGAGGGCGCGATACATCAACCCGGTGTCCACGAAGGTGGCGCCGATGCGCTGCGCGAGGGCATGCCCCACCGTGCTCTTGCCCGACCCCGACGGTCCGTCGATCGCCACGTTGAGCGGCGCCCGCCGCCCCGGAGTCGCCACGCGCGGTCGCGCCCCGGCGAGCGCCTGGACCTCCCGCTCGGCCAGGGGGCGCCACTCTCCGGCTCGCAGACCGCTCACGGTGAGCGGTCCCAGGCGGGTGCGCACCAGCCGGCGCACCTGGTGCCCGACGGCGGCGAACAGGCGGCGCACCTCGCGCCGGCGCCCCTCTCCGATGCGGACACGCAGCCAGCCGCCTTGCTCGTCCGGGTCGCGGTCGACCTCCTCGGGTGGGGCGGCGATCTCCGCGGCCAGCAGCCGGGCCGGTCCATCATCGAGCTCGACACCTTCGAGCAGGGCTCGCATGGCGCGCGCGCTCGGCTCCGAATCGATCAGCACGGCGTACTCGCGCTCCATCCCGTACCGTGGATGGAGGACGCGATTGGCCCAGGCGCCGTCGTTGGTCAGCAGCATCAGCCCCTCCGAGTCCACGTCGAGCCGGCCCGCCGGCCAGAGACGCGATCCGGACGCCTCACCGAGCAGCTCCACCACCGACGGACGCCCTCGTTCGTCGTGCGCCGATGACAGATAGCCGGCCGGCTTGTGCACCGCAAAGTGCTCGACCGGCAGAGCGCTTGCCAGGTGCGCCCCATCCACTGCGATCAGGTCGGTGACCGGGTCGGCGCTCTCTCCGACGAGTGCGATTCGACCGTTGACGGTGACGCGACCCGCCGCGATCAGCGCTTCGGAGGCGCGCCGCGACGCAACGCCGGCGCGCGCCAGGATCTTCTGCAGCCGTTCAGCCGCCATCGGCCGGCTCGGGGGGAGGCGCCATGGCCGCCGGCAGATCGTCGAGCGAGGTGAGGCCAAAGCGCTCGAGGAAGGTGAAGGTGGTCCCGTACAGGATCGGACGCCCAGGCGTGTCGCGACGCCCTACCTCGACCACCAGGCGGCGGTGCATGAGTGAGCGCAGGACGTAGTCCGAATCGACGCCACGGACCCGATCGATGTCGGCCCGGGTGACCGGCTGTCGATACGCCACAACTGCCAGCGCCTCGAGCGACGCGGGCGTGAGGCGGGCCTCCTGCCGGGCCGCATAGGCGGCCAGGCGGGTGCCGACCTCGGGGGCGGTGACCAGCTGCCAGGTGTCATCCATGCGCTGCACACGAATGCCGCGGCGATCCTCGGCCAGGGTCTCGGCCAGTCCGCTGAGCGTCGCTTCGGCCTGCAGGCGCGGCACGCCGCCCAACTCGGCGAGTTCCGTCGTTGTCAGTGGCCGCTCGGCGATGAAGAGGAGCGCCTCGTAGAGGACGTCAAGAGCATCCTGGGGCGCGCGATCGGTCATCGGACCATCTCCAGCAGGATCGGTCCGAAGATCTCGTCCTGCTCGACGCGAACAAGGCGGCGGCGCACCAGCTCCAGCATCGCCATGACCGTGACGGTGGCCTCGGTCCGCGAGCGGCAGGCCGCCAACAGCTGCTGAAGGACGACTCGCCCCGTGGCCGAGAGCGCCGCCTGCAGCGCGCCGATCTGCATGGCGATCGTGATCTCGCGCGCCATGATCTCGGGCGGTTCGGCCTCCGGATCCGGGATCGAGGCAAGCGCCGCCAGGGCGTCGGTCAGCAGCCGGACCGCGAGGATCTCCGAGGGGACCTCGGGCAGATCGGACTCGCGCGGTTCACGACGAAAGACCGGGGCGGCAAGATCGCGCTCACCGAGGGCGCGGGCGAGGTCGCGAAGGGCCCGATACTCGAGCAGACGCTGGCGAAGCTCCTCCTCGTCGGGCTCATCGGCCGCATCCGCCGCCGAGGGCAGTGGCTCACCCGGCAGCATGCGACGCGACTTGAGCAGGATCAGCTGCGCCGCGACGCTGACGAATTCGGAGAGTTGCGCCATGTCGACCGGATGCTCGGCGAGATGCGCGACGTAGGCATCGGCCAGGTCGGCGAGCGGCACCGTCAGGATCTCGAGTTGGCGCGACTCGATCAGGTGCAGGAGCAGCGCGAGCGGACCGGAGAAGCCCGGCAGGTTCACCTCGAAGCCTGCCTCTTCGGCAGGGGTGCTCACGGCCAATGGGATCGCCGACGCGTCCACGATGCGAATCGGCTCGAGCTCCATCGGTCTAGCTCTCGCCGTCCGCGGCCAGCAGGGCCGCAGCAGCCGCAGCATCAGGTTCGGCTGCGGTTCCGCGAATGAACGCCGCCGTTCGATCGCCGCACCCTGCCTCGAGCGCGAGGGCGGCTGACAGCTCGGCGTGGTGCAGATAGAGGTGGAACGGGTAGCGTCGCGAGGCGGGATCGGGGGACGCGAGCCGCTTCAGGAGCCCCGGTGCCAGCGCATCGAACAGGACGCCGCCGACCCGATGCCAGAGTCGCATCCGATTCCCCTTGGCGGCATCGTGCAGGAGCGCGGCGGCGAGCAGTTCGGGGTCATCGCGGCCGGCGGCCAGGAGGCGACCCATCACGTCGAGCCCGTGCCGGCGGTCAGCGGTGGGCATCTGCTCGAAGAGCGCAAAGGCGTTGGCCGGCAGGATGCCGCGGACGGGCGTGACCTCGTCGGGGTCGACCCGGGCGTTGAGGTGCCCGAAGAACTGCCCGACCCTATGCAACGCCGGCACCGATCATCGCTCCTGCGATCGCACTGGCGGCCCCGAACAGCCACTGCAGCGGACCGCCGCCCGGCCCGGACGAGAAGACGACCAGTGCGAGCAGCGCCAGGTAGCCGAATTGCGCGTAGCGCTGCACCATGAACTGCTGACGTGGCGGCAGGAACGGCAGCATCACGTTGTAGCCGTCCAGCGGCGGAATCGGGAGCAGGTTGAAGAACCCGAGGAGCACGTTGAAGTAGACGATCGAAGCGAGGACCAGTCGGACGAACTCCTGCTCGAGCAGGCCCGCCGCATCGAAGCCTCGGAAGACGACCGCGAAGACGGCGGCAACGGCGAAGTTTGCGATCGGTCCGGCGCCGGCCACGATGCTCATCCCGATCGGGCCAGGTCGCAGCGCGTACCCGTTCACCGGCACCGGCTTGCCCCAGCCGAACCCGGCGATCAGGAAGAAGAGCGCCCCGACCGGCTCGAGATGGCGCAGCGGGTTGAGGCTGACCCGGCCGAGCGCACGCGGGCGATGGTCACCGAGCGCGTCGGCGAGCGCCGCGTGGCTGAACTCGTGAAAGGTGATCCCCACTACCAGGGCCACCAGGATTCCCGCGACGACCGGCAGCGATGCGTTGGCGAGAAGCACCTACGAAAGCTCCGGCAGCAGCTCGCGCAGGATCGCCAGGAGTCGGCCGGCACCGATCGGCCCCATTGCCAGCACCTCTTCGTGGGTCACCTCGCCGACCATCTCCGGGGTCGCCTTGTTGGTGACCAGGCTGAAGCCGAGCACCCGCGCGCCGTGATGGCGCGAGACGAGCAGCTCGTGGACGGTCGACATGCCGACCGCGTCGGCGCCGAGAGTGCGGAGCATGCGCAGCTCGGCCCGGGTCTCGTAACTGGGGCCCGACAGCATGAGATAGACCCCCTCACGAAGCGTCACGCCGGCGCGCTGCGCCGCGGCTCGCGCGCCGGCCCGCAGCCTGGCGTCAAAGGCATCGGTCATCGGCAGGAAGCGCGGCCCGAAGCGGTCCAGGTTGGGTCCGAGCAGCGGGTTGTCGCCGGACAGGTTGATGGTGTCCGAGATGAGCATCACGTCGCCGGGATCGAACTCCGGGTTGATCCCGCCCGAAGCGTTGGTGAGCACCACGGTATCGACGCCCAGGCTCAGGCAGGCGCGCAGCAGCAGGGACGCCTGGCGATGCGACCAGCCCTCGTACGGGTGCGCACGTCCGGAAAGGATCAGGGTGGGGATTCCGGCGGCATGGCCGGCTACCAGTTCGCCAGCATGGCCGGCGACCGCGGCGGTCGGAACGTGCGGAATCTCGCCGTACGGGATCCGCAGCTGGGCTCCGGCGTCCAGGAGCTCGACCACGTTGCCGAGGCCCGAGCCGAGCACGAAGGCGAGACGCGGCGACTCGAGCCCGGGGATGGCGGTCAGCCGCCCAGCGATCTCTGCTGCGGCTTCGCCGATGCGGCGCTCGAGCTCTTCCCCGTAGATCCCGTCGGACAGGGAGCGGCGGGGCTCCTCCACCTACATCCTCTCCAGGAGGTCGCGCTTCTTGGTCTCGTACTCCTCCGGCGTGATGAGGCCCTTCTCGACCAGCGTCGCCAGGCTCTGAAGCGTGGCCGCCAACTGCTCACCCGGGGACGCTGGGGCCGGCGCGCTGGCTGCGGGTACGGGAGCTGCGTCGGCGACGGGCGCCTGGCTCATCGGCACCTCGGCGACGCGATCGGTCCCGGCGCGCGGCGCCATCGGCTCGGCGCGCTGCATCGGGGGCATCGACGCCGGCGACTGCATCCGTGCCGGAGGCGCGAGGTCGGGTCGCTCGAGCTTCTCCTTCTGGTTGAGCATGCTGATCTTGAACTTCACCGGCTCTGCCAGCATCTCGTAGTCCTGGATGCTGCCAGACTCGTCGGCGGCCGTCAGCACATCGAGCGTTCCGTAGTCGAAGATGCGGCCCAGCCAGCTCTGGGTCAGGTGGGCGTCGTTGACCTTCTCCAGGCTCGAGTCGCCCATCTCCTTGTTGAAGATGCCCTGGGCCTTGATGATGCGGCGCGTGGTGACCAGGTACTCCTGGTTGCGCCACGCCCAGACCTTGAGACCGATCCAGGCCAGCGACACCAGCAGGACCGCCAGCGACACGATCTGCAGGAAGCCGCGCATCGCCCACTCGTTCCCCGAGGTCTGCCAGATGAGCACGGCGAAGGCGAGAAGGGCGCCGATGACGAAGGCCCATGTCTGCGCCAGGATGGCGAACCAGTGTTGCCGGCTCTCGAAAACGACCTCTTCGCCACGGCTGAGGAGATTCTTGGCGTAGCTCATTCGGGCGACTCCGCTATTGGTCGGGCTGTTGCTCAGGCTCGTGGATGCGCCCGCGTGTAGACCTCGCGGAGGCGCTCTCCGGTCAGGTGGGTATAGAGCTGGGTGGTGCTGATGCTAGCATGGCCAAGGAGCGTCTGGACCACCCGAAGATCGGCTCCCCCCTCCAGCAGATGCGTCGCGAAACTGTGCCGAAACGTGTGCGGCGTCACCCGCGCGGCCACCCCTGCGACACGCGTCCAGCGACGAACCAGCTGCCAGACCGACTCGCGCGCGAGACGCGTCCCCCGCCGGCTCACGAACACCGCCGGGGTCGGGCGCGCAGCTGTCCATTCGAGACGCGGCCCGGCGAGGTAGCGATGCAGGCGCTCCCGGGCCTCCTCCCCCATCGGGACCCTGCGCTCCCGGTTCCCCTTGCCGATCACCCGCACCTGCAGGCCCGGCAGGTCGAGCCGATCGGTGTCCAGGCCGGTCAGCTCGCTGGCGCGCAATCCACATGCGTACAGCAGCTCCAGGATGGCACGGTCGCGGATGCCGATCGGATCGTCCGACGGCGGTGCCTCGAGGATGCTCGCGACCTGGTCTGCGGTGAGGACGCCGGGCAGGTAGCTGCCCGGTCGCGGTGCGTCGAGCAGCGATGCGACATCGCGTTCGGCAAGCCCTTCACGCAGCGCAAAGCCGTAGAAGCTGCGCACCGCGGCCATCTTGCGCGCCTGGGTGCTGGGTCGGCGGCCGGCGCTCCGCAGGGCGTTGACGAAGTCGCGCACCGGCTCGGGATCGCTGCGCCAGGCGCGATCGCCGAACCCGGCGAACTGCGCCAGGTCATGACGATAGGCCGACACCGTGAGGGGTGACAGGCCACGCTCGACGCGCAATTCGGTCAGGAACGCCTCGATCGCCGAAAGCAGCTCGGGGTCGGGTCGAATCATCCGCCCGCGCTGCGCAGCAGAGCCTCCGCCGCGGCATGCGCCTCACTGCCCGCGTCGCTGCCGGCCAGCATGGCCGCCAGCTCGAGGGTGCGTTCCTCGGCCGAAAGAACCCGAGCGTCGGCAACGGTGCGTCCGTCGATCTCGCGCTTCCCGACGTGGACGTGCGCGTCGGCGTAGGCGGCAATCTGGGGCAGGTGGGTGACGCAGATCACCTGGTGGAAGGCAGACAGGGCACGCAGGCGCTCACCGAGGGCCGTGGCATTTCGGCCACCGACCCCGGCGTCGATCTCGTCGAAGATGAGGACCGGCGTCTCGTCTGCCGCCGCCAGCACGACCTTGAGCGCCAGCGAAAGGCGGCTCGACTCTCCACCCGAGGCGATCCGCGACAGCGGCCGCGGCGGTTCGCCCGGGTTCGGCGCGAACGTGAATTCGATGCGGTCGGCGCCGCTCGGTCCAAGCTCGGTGGCCTCCAGCGAGATCCCAAAGGCCCTGATCGGCAGTCCGAGCGGCGGCAGCTCAGCGTTGACGCGTTCGGCCAGGCCCAAAGCGGCGCGACTGCGCTCGACCGACAGCGAGGCGGCGAGCTCTTCCAGCGCGACCCGCCGGCGGGCCTCTTCGGCGGCAAGTCGCTCGCGCAGGCCGTCCTGATCCTCCAGCCTCGCCAACTCGGTGGCTGCCGTGGCCTCGAATGCGACGATCTCCGAGATCGTGGCCCCGTACTTGCGCTTCAGGTCGTAGATCAGGGACAGTCGCTCCTCGAGCGAACCGCGCGCCGCCGGGTCGAGGTCGACCGCCTCCCCCAGGGCAGCGCTGTCCCGCGCCAGCTCGGTCGCATCGGCCTCCAGGCCCCTGGCGCGCTCGACGAGTTCGCCGAATCGATCGTCATGCTGTGCCGCCGCCGCGAGCGAGGCGTGCGTCGCGCGCAGGGCGTCGAGTCCTCCACCGTCGTCGTGCAGCGACCGCGCCGCCTCCGCTGCCGACCGCGCGATCAGCTCCGCGTGGGTCGCGGCGCGGAGGCGTTGCTCCAACTCGACGTCCTCGTCGGGCTTGAGATCTGCGGCGGCGATCTCGTCGACCTGGTGGCGCAGCAGTTCGACGTGCCGTGCCAGTTCGTGCGCATCGACCAGCATCTCGCTCGCCTCTGCGCTGGCGGAGCGCCACGCACGGTAGGCCTCCGCGACGGCAGCCGCCTGCCCGGCGAGCGCGGCGAACCGGTCGAGCAGGGCGAGTTGTCGCTCGGGAACCAGCAGACGCTGCTGGTCGTGCTGCCCGTGGATCTCCGCCAGACGCGAGCCGAGCGCCGCCAGGCTGCCCACCGTCACGGTGCGGTCGTTTACGCGCGCCAGCGAGCGACCATCTGCACCCACCTCCCGGCGCACGATGGCGAGTCCCTCGCCGGCGGCCAACAGATCGGCCAGCGGGTCGTCCGGCTCGTAGCCCACTTCGTCGAAGATCGCCTCGACCCGCGCCGCGTCGGTTCCCGCACGGACCTGATCGGTCGCGGCTCGTGCGCCGAGCACCAGTGACAACGCGTCCACCACGAGCGACTTGCCGGCGCCGGTCTCGCCGGTGAGCACGGTGAAGCCGCGTGTCAACGGCAGTCGAACCCGCTCGATGACGGCCAGGTTCTCGACCAGGAGCTCGACAAGTGGCATCGGTATCGGTTCGCGGGTCAGTACGGCAGCAGTGAGGCCTTGGTACGCAGCAGGTCGTAGAACGGCGTGCTGCCGCCCGGTTCGACCATGCGCAGCGGCGCCGCCAGAGCGCGCACCTCGACCGTTTCGCCCGCCGCCATGGGAATCTCCCACTGCCCGTCAAGGCTGATCTGTGCGCCGGCGCCGGCCTGGCGCAGATTGAGTCGCACGACGCGGTCTTCACCGACGACCACGCTGTGCAGCGGCGACAGGTACGACGCGACCGGAGTGATGATCATGTTGCGCAGACGCGGATCCAGAATGGCGCCTCCCGCGCTGAAGCTGTATGCCGTGGACCCGGTCGGTGTGGCGACCACGACCGCATCAGCCACGTAGGTCGCCATATGGCTGTCGCCGACCTCCACCTCGACCTGGATGAGTCGCACGCGCTCGCCGCGCGCCACCGCCACGTCGTTCAGGCAGGCGTGCTCCTCGCGCTCGCCGGAGTCGCGGATCAGGGTCACCCCGATGCGCAGCCGATCCTCCACCGCGAAGTCGCCGGCCACGACCTGGTCGAGGGCACCCTCCAACCCATCGGGTTCGACCTTGGCCAGGAACCCGACGCGGCCCATGTTGATGCCCAGCGTCGGCACGCTCGAATCGCCGATCGCCCGCGCAGTCCGCAGGAAGGTGCCGTCACCACCGAGCACGCATACCAGGTCGCTTCCCTCGCAGCCTCGGGTGATCGCCTCGCGATCGTCCGCCGCGGAGTCCCAGGCATCGGCCCCGTGCGCATGGCACCAGGCCTGGCCGCGCCGCAGCACCTCGGGAACCGCGGGGTTGGTGGGGTTGTACGCGAAGCCGATGCGCATCAGTCCTCCGACCGAAGCCGCTCCGCGATCTCCTCGATCCCCCGCCGCAGCGAGGCGAGTTCGGCAGCAAGCTCGTCAGGGGTGATGGCCGCGTAGGACCGATCGAGCCCGGCCGCGATGAAGGCCCGCATCAGGCTCGACGGGGAGACGCCCCGCGATCTGGCCACCTCTTCGACTCGCTCGAGGAGCGCGTCGGGCATACGCATCGAGACGATCTGGCGCATCGTGTCCGGTGCCGGCTCGTGCTGTGGTGGCGGCAGGGCAGCCAGCTCCTCGAAGACGCTCAGCTGCTCGCCGGACGGGGCACCCTTCCGCTTCATCGCTCGCATCGTAGTACGCCTGTCATACCGACGACGGCGTTAGATGCTCCGCGAGCGTCTCCCATGGCTGGCCGGCAGCATCGGACAGGCTCGTGCCGTCGGACGCGCGAGCGAGCAGCGCCAGGAATTCGCGGTTGCCATCGGCCCCGGCAAGCGGCGACTCGATCAGGCCGATCGGTCGGAACCCGGCGCTCGCGGCGTCAACCGCGAAGCGCAACAGCACGGCCCGGTGGATCGCCGGATCGCGGACGACACCGCCCCTCGGAACCGAGTCGCGGCCCGCCTCGAACTGCGGCTTGACCAGGGCGATGACGCGACCCCCCTCGGCCAGCAGGTCGCGCACCCGCGACAGGACGCGTGCCAGCGAGATGAAGGAAAGGTCCAGCGTGGCCAGGTCGATCGGCTCGGGAAGACTCGCCAGTTCGCGAAGATTGGTGCGCTCCATGCTCACCACCCGCGCGTCGGTCCGCAGGCGGTCCAGCAGCTGGCCGCGTCCCACGTCGACCGCGTACACGATCCGCGCACGGCGGGCGAGGAGCACATCGGTGAACCCGCCGGTCGAGGCTCCGGCGTCCAGGCAGGCACGATCGGCCGGATCGATGCCGAACCCGTCGAGTGCCGCCTCGAGCTTTGCGCCCGCGCGCGACGCCCACCGCGGCCGCGCACGGAGCGTGATGACCGCGTCGCTCGGCACCAGTTGCCCCGGCTTGAGCGTGCGGCTCCCGGCGCCACCGAGCTCCACTTCGCCGGCGAGCAGGAGTGAGGTCGCCTCGGCTCGTGATCGCGCCAGGTCGCGCTGGACGAGGAGCTGATCCAGTCGAATGCGCGTCACGGGTGTGGGCTCATCGGTACCGACGTCATGGGCGGACGCAGCCTCAGGCGGCGGTCACCTTCGATGCCCGATCTGTCCCGGCGCGTGCGGCCGGTGCCTCGAGCCCCAGCGCCTCGCGAATCTGGGCCAGGATCCCCGGCTCGTCGATCCGCTGCTGCCGGCGCAGGTCGTCGACCGCGCCGTGGTGAACGAAGCCCTCCGCAAGGGCGACCTTGAGCAGTGGGACGCGGACCCCGGCCCGGTTGAGCGCGTCGAGCACCCCGTCGCCGAACCCACCCATGGCCGCGCTCTCCTCGGCGGTGACCACGAGGCGCCGGCCCGCCGCCTGGGCGCCGATCAGATCCTCGTCGAGCGGCTTGGCCCAACGCGCGTTGATCACCGTGCTGCCGATTCCGTGGTCGCGCTGCAGCGTGTCGGCCGCACCGAGCAGTCGCTGCACGATCGGCCCGAAGCCGACCAGCAGCAGGTCGCCGCCGCTGCGCAGCACCTCACCCCGGCCAACTTCGAGCGCCACTCCCTGGCGATCCGGGAGGTCCTCCCCCGGGTCACGCGGGTAGTGCAGGCTGATCGGTCCGTCATGGGCAAACGCGGTGACCACCATGTCGCGCAGCTCCTGCTCGTCCTTGGGCGAGCCGATGACGAGGTTCGGCAGCGCGCGCTGCGGAGTCAGCGTGAACATGCCCTGGTGGCTCGTGCCGTCCTCCCCGACCAGCCCGGCACGGTCGATCGCGAGCAGGACCGGCAGATCGTTCTGGCAGACATCGTGGACGAGCGAGTCGAAGGCGCGCTGGCTGAAGGTCGAATAGAGCGCCACCACGGGACGCATCCCGCCGAGCGCCATGCCGGCGGCCATCGTCACCGCGTGCGGCTCGGCGATGCCCACGTCGAAGAAGCGATCCGGGAAGCGAGCCGCAAAGCGCGAAAGGCCGGTCCCGGTGGGCATGCCCGCGGTGACGGCACAGATGCGCTCATCGGTCTCCGCCAGCCGCACGAGCTCCTCGGCAAAGGTGGAGGTGTAGGTCTTCGGGCGGTGGCGCGATTCCGTTTCCGGCGGGAGTGGCTCCTCGGTCGGATCGATCAGGCACAGATCGATCGGCGGCAGGCTGGCGCCGTGGAATGCGACCGAGTCCATCTCGGCTGGCCCATACCCCTTTCCCTTGATCGTCTTGACGTGGACCAGCACGGGGCCGGGCACGGCGAATGCCCGCTCAAAGCTCTCCTCCATCTCGTCGAGGTTGTGACCATCGAGGACACCGATGTAGGTGATGCCGAGGTCCTCGAAGAACCCCACCTTGGCCCACGAGCGCTTGAAGCCCTCCTTGGCCCACGCCAGCGCCCCCAGTGCCGGCTTGCCAAGGAGCGGCACCCTGGGGAGCATCCTGGCCGTGGCCGACTTGGTGCCCTGGTAGGCGCGGGTCAGGCGCAGCTTGTTCAGCCTGGTGGAGAGGCCGCCAACCGACGGGCTGATGCTCATCTCGTTGTCATTGAGGACAATCAGGAGGCGTTGGCGGGAGTGCCCGACATGGTTGAGCGCCTCCATGCTCAGGCCGCTCTGGATCGCGGCGTCTCCCACGCAGACCGCGATTCGCTGGTTGCGCAACGGATCGGCGCTCGGTCGCAGCTCGCGGGCCGCTGCCAACCCGACGCCGATGCTCACCCCCGTGCCGGCGTGGCCGCCATCGAACACATCATGGTCGCTCTCGACGCGCCGGGGAAACCCGCCCACGCCTCCCATCTGGCGGAGGGTGGCAAAGCGATCCAGCCGCCCGGTGAGCAGCTTGTGGGCGTAGGCCTGGTGACCTGTGTCCCACACGATCCGGTCGCGGGGCGAGTCCATCACCCGGTGGAGGGCGAGCGTGAGCTCGACGGTCCCGAGCGAGCTGGCGAGGTGCCCGCCGGCGTGCTGCACAGTTCGGATCATCTTCTCGCGCAGCTCGACCGCAAGGGTCGACATCTCCTCAGCGGTCATCCCCCGCAGCTGCGCCGGGTCGGTCAGGGTGTCAAGAATCGGCACGCGTCTCTCCGGGCGACTAGGCGTCTGAAAGTATAGACGGACGTCGCGGAGCCCCCCGAATCGCGCCGGGCCGTGGCGATGGCTCGGTGGACGGCGGGCTACGATGGCGTGGATGAGACCGGTGACCCGCCACGTGCGCATCTGGCTCGCCGTCGTGCTCGCGGTGATCATCGTCGGCACCGCGGGCTACGTCGTCTTTGAGAAATGGTCTCTCGATGACGCGCTGTACATGACCGTCATCACGCTGACGACGGTCGGCTTCCACGAGGTGCGCGTGATGGACGGGGCGGGCCGCGCCTGGACGATGCTCCTCGCGGTGGGCGGTGTGGGCATCATCTTTGGATCGATCGGGATCGTTGCCGAGGCGGTCGTGGCAGAAGTCGCCAGTGGGCGGCAGGAGCGGAGGCGCATGGAAAACGCGGTGCGGGCCCTGAAGGGCCATTTCATCCTGTGCGGCTATGGCCGAGTCGGAGCCACCGTCGCGGCCGAGCTGGCGCATGCCACGGTCCCATTCGTGGTGATCGACGCCAATCCCGAATCGCTTGCGGACGCCATCCGGGACGGCTACGCGGTGGTGGAGGGCGATGCCACGCGCGATGCCATCCTCCTGCAGGCGGGCGTGGACCGCGCGCGCGGGCTGATCACCACGGTCGATTCCGATGCCAACAACGTATACGTGACGCTCTCCGCCCGAGCCATGAACCAGGGTCTTTTCATCGTGGCGCGCGCCAACCTGGAGGGGTCCGAGGTCAAGATGCTGCAGGCAGGCGCAGACCGAGCCGTCTCCCCCTACGCGCGCGCCGGTCGTCAGATCGCCGAACTCGCCACGCGGCCGCGAGTTGCCGACTTCATCGACTTTGCGCTGTCCCACGGGGAACTCTCATTCTCGATCGAGGAGATCGAGGTCGCCGCCGGTGGACCGCTCGAGGGTCGCGGCGTCGGTTCCCTCGCTGCCGAGGGGGTGCATCTTCTCGCCATCGTGCGCGGCCCGCGCGACTACGAGCCGAATCCTCCAGCCGACCGGGTCCTGCGGCCCGGGGACGGCCTGATCGTCTCCGGGACGGCGGAACTGCTGCGCGCCTTCGCCGGGCGCGCCTAGCCCGAGCGGACCGCGACGCTAGTCGAGGCGCTTCTCGAAAAGGTGCGACGTCTTGGCGATCTCGTACCCCTCGCGTAGATAGAACCGATGCGCCCGCTCGCGAGTGACCCGGGTGGCGACCACCAGCCGAGCGCAGTTCCGCTCACGCGCCCAGCGCTCCGCGGCATCGAGCAACTCGGCGCCGATGCCCGAGGATCGGTGCGCCGCGGTGATGACCAGCCCGGCGACGAGGGCGCTGAGCGGTGCCACGAGCGACCGCCGCAGCTCCACGTGACACCAGCCGATCGGCGCATCGGTGGCATCGGTCGCCACCATCACGGCGGCATCAGCCGGGTGCAGCGCGGCGAGCCGTCCCAGCAACGTCTCGGGATCGGTCGGGTAGCCGAGTTCCCCCGCCAGCGACGCGAGCACGCCCGCGTCGCTCGGGCGCGGTGGGCGAACGCTCACCGCGGTGGGGCGCCGCTCACTCTGAAGCGCTTTCTTCTGCTCCACCGGCCCCTGGCTCCGCCTCGCTCTCGAGACCTCGCCCGAGCTGGCTGATGCTCAGCTCGGCTTCCCGGAGCCGCTGCTCGGCGGCGGCATGCAGCCGCAGCGCTTCGCGGTAGCGCGCGATGCTCTCTTCGAGGGGCAGGTTCCCCGCCTCAAGGGCCTGGACGATCCGCTGCAGCTCGGCAACGAGCTCATCGAAGGGGCGGGCGGCAAGGTCGTCGGCGACCGGTTGATCCGTCATGGCAGGAGCACCTCCGTCCCTGGTGTGGTCCGATCGACACGCGCTCCGATGCTTCCGCGAGCGACCACGACGTCCAGCATCTCGCCGACAGCCGTCTGAGCGGGGTCGCGCACGATCGTACCGTCGGCGAGGCGCGCGACGGCGTATCCGCGGTCCAGTGTCGCCATGGGCGAGAGCGCTCGCAGTGCGTCGCCGAGGCCCGCCAGGGCCGTGATCTGCTGACCGGTGCGCGACAGGAGAGCCCGCTGGCCACGATCGACCAGTTCGGCGGCGCGCTGCCGCAGCGCATTCGTATCGGGCAGCAGCCGGGTGAGCGCTCGCTCTTCAGCCGCGAGGAACCGGCGGCGCTCCGCGACGCGACCCACCAGCGCGGCCGACGCACGATCCCGTAGCCGGTCGAGGATGGCTGAAAAGGTCGACAGGTCCGGCGCAACCTGCTCGGCGGCTGCCGAGGGAGTCGGCGCACGCAGATCGGCGGCGAAGTCAGCGAGCGTGACGTCAGATTCGTGCCCGACGCCGACCACCACGGGCATCGGCGCCGCCACGATCGCCCGGACCACGCGTTCGTCGTTGAACGACCAGAGGTCCTCGAGCGATCCGCCGCCCCTGCCGAGGATCACGACGTCGATATCGCCACGCGCGGCGAGCCGTTCGAGCGCGCGCACGATGGCACCGGTGGCGGTCGGTCCCTGCACGATGGTCGGCGACAGCACCAGCTCGCCGATCGGATAGCGGCGGCGCAGGACGTTGCCGATGTCCCGCCAGACGGCGCCGACGGGCGAGGTGACGACCCCGATCCGTCGGGGCCAGCGCGGCAACTGGCGCTTGCGTGCCGGGTCGAACAGCCCCTCGTCGGCGAGCTTCACCCGCAGCGCCTCGTACTGCTGATGCAGGTCCCCCGCACCCGCGGGGGACAGCGACTCGACGTAGACCTGGTAGGTGCCCTGCGGCTCGTAGGCTCGCACCTTGCCGTGGCAGATCACCTGCATCCCGTGCACGGGGCGCACGGTGGCGCGCGCCAGCTCCTCGCGGAAGAGGACCGCCTTCACCTGGCTGGCTGCGTCCTTCAGGGTGAAGAAGCAGTGACCCGACGGCGGGTACGCGGGCTGGCTCACCTCACCCTCAACCCACACGTCGGCGAGCGCCGGATCGCCATCGAGCAGCGCCCGCACCCTCCGATTCAGGTCCGTGACGCGCAGGATTCGCGGCGCCGCGCTCGGCGCCTCCCAGAGCGTGGGCCGGTCCGGATCGCTCGTCATCGGCTACTGCAGGCGCGTCATGTACTCGCCATTGCGGGTGTCGATGCGCAGCATGTCGCCCTCATTGACGAAGAGCGGGACCTGCACCACCAGCCCGGTCTCGAGCGTGGCCGCCTTGCGCGCGCCGGTCGCCGTGTCGCCGGCGAAGCCCGGATCGGTCTGGGTGACGACCAGGTCGACAGACACCGGCAGGTCAACGCCGAGCACTTCGGCCTCATACATGGTGACGAAGACCTCGGTCGTCTCCTTGAGGTACTTCGCGTCGTCCCCGACCTGCGCCGCGCTCACCGTGAACTGGTCAAACGTCTCGTTGTCCATGAAGTGAAACGCGTCGCCGTCGCCGTAGAGGTACTGCACCTTGCGCTGCTCGACGCGCGCGCGCGGCCAGCGCGTGCCGGCCTGGAAGGTGCGCTCCACGATGTCGCCCCGACGCACGTTCTGGAGCTTCATCCGGACCTGCGCCGACCCGCGCGCCATCTTGATGTGGGTCCAATCGAGGACCTTCAGAAGCTGCCCGTCGAGTTCGATGATGACGCCCTTCTTGACGTCGCCGGTACTGATCATCTGATGACCGATGCTCCCTCTCTGCGGACGGCCCCTGGCCGATGACCTGCGATCACGATGCCGGACACTCGGCGTTGGCGCGGGCGATGTTTGCCTCGTGCTGCCCGAGGGTGACCGCAAAGTAGTGCGAGCCGTCGCGAACGCCGTTCGGGCAGCCCGCCACGAAGAAGAAATAGCCGTTGGCCAGGTCCGGCGCTGCCACGGCCGCCAGCGAGGCGGCCCGCGGCGCCGAGATCGGGCTGGGCGGCAGCCCATCATGCAGGTAGGTGTGATAGCCGAGGAGCACCTCCGGCAGCTCGATATCGATGGCACGCGCCAGCAGCGGCGGCCACCAGTTCAGCTGCCCCCATTCAGCCAATGGCTTTGTCCCGTTGGTGAGTGTGCCCAGTCCGTACTGGATCGTCGGGTCCGCATCAAGCCGCCAGCCCCCCGTGTTGAGCCGATTGATGTAGACGCCGGCGATCAGTGCCCGCTCGGAATCCAGGACCGCCTCGCGCTCCACGATGGAGGCGACCCGCACCGCTTCGTCGATGGTCATGGGACCACCGAGCAGCGATTGCGCCGCGATCTGGTCGCGCATCTCGGTGGTCAGCCGCGCATCAAAGGTGCCGAGCAGCAGGCCGATCAGCTCACGGGCCGTGGTATTGGCGTCCACCCGATACGTGTCAGGGTAAAGGTAGCCCTCCAGCGAGCGATCGTCGGGCAGGGCGGCCAGGAAGTCGTAGGAACCGAGCAGGTCGGCCGGCGGGCTCACGACCAGGGATGCGAACTCCGCGAGGTTCATCGTCAGGCGAGTCGTCCCGAGGTAGCCGACGATCTCCTCGAGTCGCCAGCCCTCGATCAGGGTGATGGAGATCTCCTCGCCGGCCTCCTGGCGCAGCGCCGCAACGATCTGCGAGGGACGGAGTGATGGCGAGAGGTCATACGCACCCGCCTGGAGGGTTCCACCGCGCTCCGCCTGGATCACGGCGTACTGGAAGGCAAGCTGACTCTTGATCAACCCCTTGCTGAGGAGCAGCTCTCCGATCTCCGAGTCGGTCGTACCCGGCTCGACGAAGACGCTGATCCGGCGCCCGTCGTCGCCGGCAGGCTCGTCGGCCAGCGCTTCCGGTTCGTACCACTCCACGAAGTCGCGCACCAGCCCGTTGTCGACAGAGCCGGGATGATCCTCGACCCAGATCATCAGCGACGGCGCCAGCGCCTGGAAGCCGATGAAGGCGAGCACCACGACGAGGACCATCACGCCGGCCAGCCAGGCCGCCAGCACCGCCGGCTGGAAGGTACGGCGACGACGGATCGGCGTCTCGCGCTCATCGCGCAGCTCCCGGATACGGGCGTTGCGGCGCTCCTCGCGACTCCAGCGCGGGTCAGGGGTACGGGTCATTCGGTCTCCAGTCGGCGCGCGGGAGCGCGGCGGGCGTCCAGGTATTCTTGCAGGATCAGGCGGGCCGCGACCGAGTCCAGCTCCCCGGAGCTACGGGAGGGGCGTTGGCCCGCGCCGGCAAGTTCCTCGCGGGCCTGCCAACTGGTAAGGCGCTCATCGACGAATTCGACCGCGCCACCGGCTGCCGCCAGCTTCGCGCCGAAGGCCCGCGCCGCGGCCGCCTGCGGCCCCTCGCTGCCATCCATGTTGAGCGGGAGACCCACCACGTAGGTGTCGCTCCCCTCCGCGATGGCCAGGTCTGCCAGCGCCTTCAGATCGGCCGCTTCCTGCGTCCGGCGCAGCGCCGGGCGGGCGA
>JAOUHE010000135.1 GCA_029865285.1 Chloroflexota bacterium | reverse complement strand
CCGACGACCTGGTGCTCCTCTACTTCGAGATTCGCACCTACCCCTACCTGTGGAGCCGGGAGGCGTTTCTCGTGTCGCGCTGCGTGCCGCTGGCCGACTTCACCGCGGACAGTTTCGCGGGCATGGGCGGGGGATACGTGCAGTCGAGCCGCACCTCCGATCCTGAGCTCATCTACCTCCGTGGCCCCGATCAATCCCCGTGCTAGGGGTCTAGTCGAACACACGCTCCAGGTGCCAGGTGCCGCGCATCTCGTCGAGGTAGACGGTGCACAGCAGCCCATCGCGGGTGACCAGCTTGAAGTAGGCGCGGGCGGTGGGCGTGCGCCACCAGTCGTCGTCCACCCGCCATCGGTTGCAGATCCCCACCTCGCCATGGGTGGTGCCATCCAGGCGCAGTCGCAGCGGCGTGCCGAACTCATCGGTGTCGACCTGGATGAGGGGGTGGTCGAGGTAGAGGCGGGTCACAGCCCGACCAGCCTGGCCCGATGTTCGGGCAGCGACGCGCTCGGCCGGTCGTGGCTGGCCCGCCACAGGCGGCCCTCCCCGAAGCGCATGGTCAGCCGCTCCAGCGACCAGCGCAGCTCCTCCCAGCGCCCGACCCGCGCCTCGAAGGCCGGCAACTGCCTGGTAGCGGGGTTCGCCAGCCGGTCGAAGGCAAGACCGATGGTGACGATCCGCGGCTCCTCCTCGGCCTGCGTGGCCGGTTGCCGGGCACGGGCGGCCTGTTCCAGGCGACCGATGAGCAGTCGCGCGATCCAGTCCGGCTCCAGTACCGGCTCGGGGAGCGCCAGTTCGATGCGGAGATCGGGGGCGTCCTCCAGGGTCAGCCGCAGCGCCGCGCGGCCGGGCGCCAGGTGGCGGGCACGCAACGTGTCGCACAGCTCCGCGGCCAGGCGGCGGAGGGTGAGGGCGATCTCGGTGAGCCCCTCCGCCGGCGGCTCAAAGGCGGCCTCGAGGTTGAGTCGCTCCGGGCGACGCCGCGGGACGAGCGGGCGCGGATCGATCCCGCGGGCCAGCTGCTGGAGCCGCTCGCCGGGCACGCCGAACTGCGCGCCCACCGCGGACCGAGGGAGCGCGGCCAGCTGCCCCATGCCGGTCAACCCGAAGAGCGCGAAGCGCTGTCGCGTGGCCTCATCCACGGGGAGCAGGTCGAGGGAGAGCTGGGCCAGGGCGGCTCGGGCGGCGGTTGCTCCCGCGGGGAGCGCGTGGAAGGCGGCCGGGGCATCGGGCGTGGAAGGGCGCGCCAGGCGCGCGGCCAGGACCGCCAGCCAGCGGTTGTCCCCCGCACCGGCCCGAATCGGGAGCGGAGTGACCTGGCGCGCCAGTGCCACCGCGCGGGTGGCGACGCGCCGCTCGTCGCCGAGCAGCGGTTCGAGGCCCGTGATGTCGAGGAGCGCCACTCCCCGGCCAACCGCCTCGATCCTCGGGGAGAGGTCGTCGAGGCGGTCCAGGATGGCGTCGAGGGTCGTGGCATCGGGCCCGTCAGGGGCGCGCAGAGCCGGCCAGACGAGCGCCAGCAGCCGCGTCCGTGTCCGCGTCCGTGTCAGTGTCATCTGGCGCACCCCTGCCGCAGCACGCGCTCCCAGCCACCGTGTTCCACCGGGCGGATCCAACGATCAAGCATCGGCCACATCGGGCCGTTTTGGGGCCGCTGTGCGCCGGTTTGAGGCCGATAGTTGCACCGGGCGGGAAGATCGATCAGGCACCGCCCCGGTTCGCGCCCATCCTTGATCGTTAGATCCGTGGGGCGCAACAGCAGGCGCGGACGGGTCACGGGACGCCTCAGGCGGAGATGACGCGGAGCGGCAGCACGGGAGCAGCAGCCGAGGCGGGAGTCACTTCCCGGGGAGTGGCTGCGGAGCGCAGGAGCGGGTCGATCCGACGCCCCTCGCCGAACCACAGGTCCAGCTCGGCACGGCCACCGGGAAGGGCCCAGCGGTGGCGAGTCACCGTCGCGGAGACCCGCTGACCGACCAGGTCCTCCCCCACCGCCAGCCAGGCGAGACGCTGGAGCGCCACCCGCACCCCGGCCGCACGACCGACCGCCTCGGCGCCGCGCGGCCCGGAGAGGAGCAGGGCCGTGCCCGAGGCGCGCAGCAGCAGGTCGGCCAGGCGATCGGCGAGGCGCTCGAGGCCGCGCGGCGGCGGGGCATCGGCCAGGTCAACGACGAGCAGGTCGATGAGGCGGCTGCGGGTCAGCCAGCCGGCCAGCTCCAGTGCCTCGGCGGGGTCGGCGGGGCGGACGACCAGCAGCCATTCCAGCGAGACGCCAAGCCGGGCAGCGGTCGACGGGTCGAGGCGGCCGAACGGATCGAGCCAGGCGACCAGCCCTCCGTCGGCCTGGCAGGCCGCCAGCGAACCGAGCGCCAGGCTGGTGGCCCCGCTGCCGGTCGGGGCGTCGAGCAGGGCCAGGGCGCCGCGTGGCCAACCGCCGCTGCGCAGCGCGACGTCGAGCCCGGGCTGACCGGTGGGAAGGGGGTCGGCGGCGACCATCGGTCCGGGATCCACCCCGCGCCGCAGCCCGCGATCACGCATCGATTCGAGCAGCTCGGGGAGAGATCGGGCGACGGTCATGGCCCAACCGATGATAGAACAGATGTTCTAGTTTGGGAAGCCCCTTTCGAGGGCGGAGGCCGTGGTCAGACGCGAAGGTCGCGCCGGTTGAAGCCGATCACCGCCAACACCACCAGCACCAGGCTCGCCCCGGCCAGAACACCGGCGTGCAGCGGGTCGAGCCCGTTCCGCAGCGGATCGGCCTCGTAGTAGAAGTAGAACGGCGAGATGCGCGCCACCGGCTCGAGGAACTCGACCAGCGCGGCCAGCGACTGGACCAGGTAGGCGGCAATCCCCACCGCCGCGGCGATGCCGATGCTCAGCCCGCGCGATCCGGCGCTCGCCCCCACCGCCAGCGCCAGGGCGCCCATCAGGAAGCCGAACAGGACCGCACTGGCGATCACCTCCGCCAGCCGGCCGGCGCTGATCTCCATGTCGACCAGCACGGCTCCGGCCATGGTCACCCCCCACAGCACGAAACCGATGATGACCAGTCCCGCCAGCATGGCCGCCGCCTTCTCCAGCAGAACGCGGGTGCGGCTCACCGGGTTGGCCAGCAGCAGATCCAGCGTCCCGGTCTCTTCCTCGCCGGCAAT
This sequence comes from Chloroflexota bacterium, assembly GCA_029865285.1. GTDB lineage: Bacteria > Chloroflexota > Limnocylindria > QHBO01 > QHBO01 > CF-167. The sequence goes on along the minus strand of JAOUHE010000135.1, from coordinate 1,534 downwards.
GGCAGCCGCGCCGGCCCCGACGGCGTAGAAAAGGAAGAGGAGCGGCACGATGGAGCCAAACAGCTGGCTGTTGAGGTAGCCGGCGGGTGAGACAAGATCGGTCTCACCGATGAGCGCCAACACCGCGTCCGGCAGGCTCTCCAGGAACTTGTTCAGCTCGGGGTTGTCACGGATCGCCGGATACGATCCGACCGTCAGGCCAGCCAGCGCGGCGATCCCCAGGTTCCAGAAGAGGAGGCCGCGCCAGCCGTCGCGCAGCACCTTGGTGGCGATCGTCCGCAGCATCAGGTCCCCTCCCCCACATCCTCGGTGTTGTCGTGGTAGTAGGTCAGGAAGACCTCTTCGAGGTCCTGCTCGCGGCTGATCACGTTCTCGACGCGGTACCGGCTGGCGACCTTGATGATGTCGTCGACCATCCCCTCGACCACCAGCTCCAGCATCGAGTTCTCGACGCGGACGCCCCGCACCGACGGCAAGCGACTGAACTCCTGCGGCGAGACCGGCGCCGAGAAGTACAGCTCGATCTTGCGCAGCGCCTGCGCCTTCAGCTCGGCCAGGCCGGAGATGACCGCCGGGTGACCCTGGCGCAGGATTGCCACGCGGTCGGCGGTGTGCTCCACCTCGGCGAGCACGTGCGAGCTGAGGAAGACGGTCCGTCCATCGGCGCGCACCTCGCGCAGGATCCGATAGAACTCCTGCTGCACGAGCGGGTCGAGCCCGCTGCTCGGTTCGTCGAGGATGGCCAGCGCAGGCCGATGCATGAGCGCCTGGACGATCCCCACCTTCTGCTTGTTGCCCCGCGAGAGCGCCCGGATCGGCCGCGAGAGATCGGCCTCGAGGCGCTCGGCGAGGGAATCGGCGTCGCCCAGGTCGGACATGCCGCGCAGGTAGGCGAAGTAGCGGAGCATGTCGCGCCCGGTCATTCGCTCGTAGAGGGCCATCTCGCCGGGCAGGAAGCCGATCTGTCGCTTCAACTCGAGCGGTGCGTTGTGCGCGTCGTGCCCGAGCACTTCCGCGGTGCCGTGGGTGGGCCTGATCAGGTCGAGCAGCAGGCGGATCGTGGTCGACTTGCCCGAGCCATTGGGTCCGAGGTAGCCGAAGATCTCGCCGGCGTGGACCTCGAGGTCCACGTCCACGATCCCGCGTTTGGTGCCGTACGACTTGGTCAGTCCGCGCGTGCGGACGACGACGCCATTCGCCTCGGTCATCGGTGTCCCCGTTGCGGCCTCGTCCGGGTGCCGCTCGTGCACACAGCGAGGCGCGCCAATTGTAGGGACCGATGGCCCCTCTGGGGCGGTTCCGGCGACCCGTTGTTATACTTCGGCCCGCTCCGTGGGGATGTAGCTCAGTTGGGAGAGCACTGCGTTCGCATCGCAGGGGTCAGGGGTTCGAGTCCCCTCATCTCCACCATTCCAATCCCCTGCCCTCGACGTCCACCTGCTGTAGATCTCGCTATACGTGCACCCGTGGACTCTTAGCCGCAGTTTGCGGCAGCTTCGGGCCGTGACCGGCGTTCGATCGCCTGGATTTCGTG
>JAOUHE010000134.1 GCA_029865285.1 Chloroflexota bacterium | reverse complement strand
TGACGTGCTTCGCCTTATAGATCCCCGGAAGCTCGCGGAGCGCCTCGAAGCGGGACAGATCCCCCACCAGGCACACGTCCAGCCAGCCGTCATCGGTCTCCGCATCGGGGCAGATCAGCATCCCGCCCCCGTAGTAGGGGCCGTTGGCAAAGGCGACGAACAGGAACCGTTGGTCGACCACGCGGTCCTCGCCATCACCCCGGAGCGTGATCCGCAGTTCCGAGTTGTGGAACCGTCGCAGTTCGTTGAGCGTGCCGAGGAAGTAGCCCACCTCGCCTCGCATCCAGAAGCGGCGTCGGACCGCCATGGTGTAGGCCACCGCGGCATCGAACCCGACGCCGCCGGCCGCACCAAAATACCGGACCTTCCCGTCCTCGCTGATCGCCTTGCCGACATCGAACCTGCGGCTGGTGGCTCCCACCGCGATCGGCAGGCAGGTCATCGGATCGAGCGGCAGGAAGACGCTGCGGGCCAGGTCGTTCCCGCGCCCGGCTGGAATGATCCCCAGCGACGGCGGACCGCCGTCGGGGGCAGCGCCGGCCGCCATCAGTCCATTGAGGACCTCCTGGATCGTTCCATCGCCACCGACCGCGATCACGCGGTCATGCCCGAGGTCCGTGGCGGCGGCAGCCAGCCGCTCGGCGTGGCCGCGTTCGCGCGTCTCCAGCAGGCGCCCGGCGATCCCCTGGTCCGACATCCAGGCCTCGATTCGCGGTGCATAGCCGTGGGCACGGCCACTTCCGGCGATCGGGTTGACGATGAAGAGCGGGGAGATCGGCGCGGACATGCGCGCGATTGTGCGCCTAGGCGCGACGCGCGGCTAGCCCTATCTGACGGTCAGACCGATGGTGTGTCGCCCGCGGGAGCCATCCGGCGCCGGCTCGGTCTGCGCATCGGTCTGGACCACGCCGTCTCCATCGGTGGCCCGCACGCGAATGATGTGATTGCCGGCAGGAGCGTCCCAGCGGTAGAGCCACTGGACCCAGGTCGCATCGGAGATGGGCGCCGAGATCACCGCGGGAGCCCAGGGTCGGTCGTCAATCTGCACCTCGACCGCTGCCACGCCGCGATCGGGTGCCCAGGCGACGCCCGCGACCGCGATCTGTCCCGCGGCCAGGGTCGCGCCACCCCGGGGGACGTCGATGCGCGACTGTGTCAGGATCGGCGCCTCCTTGGCCCAGCCGAGCGGAACCCAGTAGCCGTCGAACGCCTCCAGGGTGGTGAGCTCGATCTGGGTCAACCACTTCGTGGCGGACACGTAGCCGTAGAGGCCCGGCACGATCAGCCTCGCTGGGAAGCCATGCGGCGCTGGCAGCGGCTCGCCGTTCATGGCCAGGGCGACGAGTGCCTCGCGGCCCGGCTCGGCGAGCCACGCGGTCGGGAAGCCTGCGGTCCAGCCGTCATACGACCGCCCGACGACCTGGGTCGCGCCGGCCTGAACGCCGGCGCGGTCGAGCAGCTCCTGCAAACGCACCCCCTTCCAGAGGGCGTTCCCCACCAGGTTGCCGCCGACCTCGTTGCTCACGCAGGCGATCGTCACGTACTGCTCGTGCTGCGGCATCGCCAGCAGGTCGGCGTACCCGAGGGTGAACGGGTGGTCGACCATCCCGTCCACGGTCAGTTGCCAGGTCTCGGCGTCCAGCCGCGGGGTGAACAGCGATGTGTCGATCCGGTAGAACGTCTCGTTCGACGTCACGATGTCGCTGATCCCGGGCACGTCGAGAGACGCATCGGCACCCAGCGGCGAGACCAGCTGGTCGGCCGCTGGGATGCCAGTGGGGACTGGCGCTGTCTCACCTCGCCGGTTCAGCAGCAGCCGGCCGACGCCCGCGCCCGCCACCGCTACGCCAGCCAGACCGACCGACGAGCCGATGAAACGGCGGCGCGACCAGTCGGGCATCTCCGGGGTGCCACTCGGTGTCGCGAGGCGCAGGAGCGTTCCGAGCAACCATGTGGCGAGCGCGACGCCGGCCACTCCCGACAGGAGGGCAAGGATCGGCTCGACGAGCGGATCCCGCAGCGAGGCGAAGAGGCCCAGGATTCCGATCCCGGCGAGCCCGAGCCGGCCCAGGCCGGGACGCCGGCGCGAGACGACCCCAATGCCGCCGGCCAGGCCCAACGCGCCCAGAACCACCGCGATCTCGAGGACCACCTTGTCAGCCGTGCCGAAGAGGTCCACCACAATCTGCTTGGCGCCCGGCGGCTGCAGGGAGATGAGGAGCGCGCCGATCTCCAGGACGACCGAGGGCGCGCCGGTCACGAGTCCTGCCAGCAGCTCCGTTCCCGCCAGCGCTGCCCCCGCAGCGATCACTCCGGCGAGCGCGGCTGGAACGATGCCCGGGAGCGGACGAGAATTCGGCGTAGTCTCAGCCATAGGTCCGGGAGTCTGGCAGGAACATGTGACGATCGTGTGTCGCCCACGCGAAGGCGCCATGGTCGTACGCTTGCCCTGACATGCCTGATGCCCCCGTCGCCGCCCGCCTGCACCTCGCACCCGGCGCCTCGGGAAACCTCGCCGGGGTCGCTCCGTATCGGGACGGGCTTGCGCTTCGCGGCATCGAGGGATCGTTCGTCTCGCTGCCCCGCGGACGAGCGGAGGCAGCCGTCGCCGCCTACCGGCGCGCTGTGCCGCCGACCTCCTCAACATTCATCGGGGGCCAGTCGTTCGGTGGGCGCGTGGCGTCACTGCTCGCCGCCGAGGAACCTTATGCCGGCCTCGTGATCATCTGCTATCCGCTGCACCGCCCCGGCGATTCAAGCCGCTGGCGGGAACGGGTGGCGCACTGGTCGCGCATCTCGTGCCCGGTGCTGCTCCTCTCCGGCGATCGCGACCCGTTCGCTTCGATCGGCCTCCTCCGCGGTGCGGTCGAGCTGCTGCCGGCGGCGGAGCTGGTGGTCTACCCGGGCATCGGTCATGGACTCCTCCCCGTGGCAGGTGATGCAGTTGACCGCATCGTTGCGTTCATCACCGAGGTCCGTCACCACTCGGTCTGAGACGCTACGACCCCGCGGTGACCGGTTCGGGCTCCAGGCGATCGACCAGTTGAAACCGCTCGCAGACGATCCGCGTGTCGTCGCGCGGCACCCACGCCGGGTCGTTCAGCCACGCACGGGTCTCTTCCGCGTACGAGAGCCAGAAGCGCTCGTGCGCCGCGCGCCAGTCAGCCACGGAGGTGAAGCCCTCGCCCTCGTCGAGAGCGAACCCCAGGTCCACCTCGCCGATGGTCGTGACCCGTACCTCGGTCGTCTCGATGACGCCTACCGCCCGATCCGCGTGGTCGATCAAGACGAAGCGCTCCCCAACCTCGGGCAGCGCCTCGCCATCCCGTTCGAAGTCCGAATGCAGTCCGCTGGTCGAGGTCTTGTCACCACGAAGGATGGCCTCGACCAAACGGCGTCGCAGGTCGGTACGCGGGAACCCGAATTCGGCGGGGCGAAGCCCCTCGGTCAGACGTTCACCGCGTCGAGGAAGCCCCACCACGCGTCAAGGGCCGCGCGAGTCGAGGCAAGCACCGCTTCCTCGTCGGCCGCGGTGGGAGCCAGCGCGGCGATCATCTCGCGCTCTGCACCCGAGTGCTCCACGTCGAGGGTCGAATGCACGGTGAAGAAGGCGAGCGTGCGCGGATCATCGATCCCGTACCGATCGACCAGGCCATGGATCTTTTCGGTCGCGACCTCGGGCACCTGGCCCTCGTAGGCGTACAGCGCCGCGATCCCGGCGGCGATCGGGCCGTCGGTCACCGAGGCCCAATAGGTATCGAGCAGGGCGCGGGTGCCGGCGTTGCGGTCAGCCCCCTGGACGGAGTCGCGATCGGCGCCGATCCCCTCGGCGAACCTGAGCCACAGCTCGGCGTGGTTCACCTCGCCATGCTCTTCGTCCCACAGGTTGTCCAGCAGGGACTGACGCACGTCGGGCCGGTCCGAGCGAGCGTGCAGGGCAGATAGCAGGCGTGGGAAGGTGGACTCGAACGCGTAGTACTGCTGTGCGTAGTCCTGCAGCTCCTCGCGGCTCAACGTGCCTGCCTGCCACTTGGTATAGAAGGGGTGCTTCAGCAGATGCCGCTCGGCGATGAGCGCGTCGATTCGCTCCAAGAGATCCATCGGTACCCTCCATGGACGGTCTGGCGACTCGTGGCGGCCGCCGAGGCCCACAGGATAGCCGGACCCGCCGCGGTCAGCCGCCGAACCAACGCTCCGGACCCTCGTTACTGTCCGATCGTCGCCAGATCTGCCTCGATCACGTGGCGATCCTCCGGATCAGCAATGGCGAGCACCGCCTCGCGGGCCTTCTCCATCCACTGATCTCTGGCGGTCTGATCGCCTGCAACTGCAGAGGCCGTGGCGAGCGCTTCGTACGCCGCGGCAACGACCCAGTCGCCGAGGCCGGCCTCCTGGCAGATGGCCAGGCTTGCCCGTGCATGATGCAGGGCCGGCTCACTGCGACCGAGTACCGCGTAGACGCGTGAGCACTGCCAGTCGCCCACCGCCAGCTGCTCCGGACCGCCGACCTGGCTCCAATGGAAGCGTGACGCGTGGGCCGCGTGGACCATCTGCGCATCCATCGCCGGAGTGCGATCTGTCGTTCTCAGCAGCTCCCAGACGTGGTTGAAGAGGCCGACGGCCAGAGCGCGATGCTGCTCCTCATCAATTGCGGCGGTCTCGTGGCCATGGTGGTGGCCCTCGTGGTCGTGCTCGTCGTGGTCGTGGCCC
>JAOUHE010000133.1 GCA_029865285.1 Chloroflexota bacterium | reverse complement strand
CGCGCAGCAGCGTCGCCGTGTGTGCAGAGCGGGCCACGTTGAGTTCCCCGGTGGCGGTCCATGACCCGCTTGCGGGGTCGTACAGCTCCGCGGAGGCCAGGTCGCCGTCGCTGCCGCGACTGCCCCCAGCTACCAGCACCGTGCCATCGGGCAGGAGCGTGGCGGTGTGACCGTCACGCGCGTCGGCCATGATCCCGGTCACGCGCCATGACCCGTTGGCGGGGTCATACACCTCGGCGGAGGCCAGACGTCCGCTCTCGCGGACGCCGCCGGCCACCAGCACCGTGCCATCGTCCAGCAGGGTGGCCGTCTGGCCGCCGCGGCCCTCAATCCCGCTCCCGGTTACGGTCCAGGTCCCCATTGCGCCAGGCTCCCCGGAGGGAGAGTGCTCAGTGCTCGCCTGGGCCGGCCCAGTTCCAGAGGCGCTCGACGTAGCCGGTGGCGAGGCTCCCGCGCATCCGCCTACTCCCAGCAGCAGCACGATACCCGCAAGGGCACCCGCGAACCGCTGGGTCATCCCTTTTCGGTCAACCATGCGCCCAGCCTACTCAGCGGCACTGCGGTAAGACTGCGGGAAGATCACTTACCCGCGGGCGTGAGCGTCGCGACTACCCCGCGGAGGCTGGGACCGCTCGCTGTCCCATGGCGCGGGCATGGAAAAAGCGAGGGCCGGAGTAATTCCCGCGTCGATTCCGGTGGATGATCCGGTGGAAAGTCCCGTGGATGGTCCCGCGTCCTGTTCCGTGCCTGAGACGTTACCGCCACAGGTCGGATGTTGCATCGGTTCGCCGGCCAACCCGACTTACCGACGCGCTTGTTGGCCAGGACCGAGTGCCAACTCGGGTGTTCGCTCCAGTGTCATCTCCGGTGATCGGTCGAGCGATTCCTCCGGCGCCCGCCACCGCTACCGTAGGCCCTCGATGGGTCCGCGGTCCAGACGGTTATCCACAACTGCGGCCGCGGCGGTCGCCAGTTATCCACAGCGCACCCACAACCAGGAGCCCCGGAAGGTCATCCTTGGGATACGCGAGTGTGTAGTCGACCGGGGGAATGGCCCGACCGGGGCGACTCAATCAGCGCTCACGCCGGCGGCCTCAGTTCCCTGACGACCATAGCGTTGACCCAGGTGAAGACGCTCATGGCGGCCAACATGAACCAGTTGCTCCAGGCGAGCGCGGCGAGCGTCAGCAATCCGGCGAAGCCCGTGCCGACGATGGCAGCCACCAGACCGACTCGGCCACCGACTGCGACCAGAAGCGAGATCGCGAGGTAGATGGCGGTCGGGCCCAGATCGTTGATCGTCGCGAATTCGTCCGACAGGTACTGGCTAAGCGCCACCACAGCGACGGCCAGCCAGCCGATCGACGCCACCCATCGCCAACGCATAGCTCCCATGGCTCACCCTCCCTCGTTGCCTGCCAGTCAGTAGGTGCGGCCATCTTGGCCGACCCGCACCACGGCGCGACTGCGGTCGATGCTTTGTTGAGCGAGCTGCCGGCCACGGCCTGCTACAGGGCGCGGTTGATCTCCCGTGCCGCGAGGAAGCTGGCTACGGTGAGCACGGCGAGAACGGCAATCGCGCCGGGGGGCGGGCAGAAGATCGAGTTGCAGCCCGACGACGCCGCCATCAAGGCGAACATGACCGTCACCAACCCGGCAAATGCCGTCGCAAGCGCGGCCACCGCGACTCCGAGTCGGCCACCAATCCCGATCAAGACGGCCGTCGCCAGGATGAGGACCACGAGGCCATAGCTGGCAAGGTTCGTGAACGGGTTCGACATCAACCCGCTCGCCACAAATACGGCGGCCCCACCCCACAGGATTCCAGCTACCCACCGCCAACGTATCGCTCCCATCGCTCGCCTCCCTCGTGGCCTGCCAGTCGGCTAGTGCGGCCATCTTCGCCGATCAGCACTGCGGCGAAACTGCGGCTTATGCCAACGGTCATGAACTGTCCCCGAACGCGGGTTCTGGCCGCGCCGGGGGCCGATCACAGCCTGGCGTGCAGTTCGCCGTACAGATCGAGGAACATGGCGTGCGACCACAGCAGGGGCCGCGCGGCCGGACCCCAGCGCTCCTGCCACTCGGCCAGGCTGTCGGGGTGCAGGAGGTGACCGCTGACCTGTTCGGGCAGATGGTCATTCTCGTCCGCGTGCGCCGCAACCCACTCGAGCTGATGCCAGGCGGCGTCGATGTCGCCGATGGCAATGTCGTACGAACCGAGCACCGCGGCCAGCAGGATCCACTCGCCGCCACCGTAGAAGACGTCGGCCCGGTAGCGATGTACGCCGCCGTGGGCCAGATCGGGCGACAGCGCCGAGACGGTCGCCACCATGAGCGGATCATCGGGCTCGAAGAGCCGATATGGCACGGCACAGAACAGCAGGCTGGCATCGAGCTCGGAGCCGCCAAGCCATTTGACCAGGTGGCCGTCGCGGACCCCATCTGCCCGCACGCGCCGGATGATCGCTTGGACAGTCGATGCGGCTGCCTGACGAACGGTGCCGGGCACGCCGGGCCATTCGGAGGCGACACGCAGGCCGGCGGCAATAGCGGCCAGGGTGGCTACGTGGACCTGCCCGCCATTCTCCTCCCAGCAGTCGTAGCAGGGATGATCCCAGAAGGCGACGAGGTAGCGAGCGGTTGCCTCGACCGCAGAAGCGAAACGATGCGACTCGGAATCGGCCCCCACCCGCGCGAGGTGGGCACTGAGCGCCCACAGCCAAGCCCCGTAACCGTCGAGTTGTTGGTTCGACCACTCCTCGTCGGACTCGCGGCCGTCGACAGCGAAGCGGGTATGGAGGAACTCGGCCGGGTTGGTCGCCTCGCCGGCCTGCCGGCGCCGGACCAGCGCGTCGACCTGTTCTGTTCGTCGCTCGATGACCCCTCGGCACCAATCGAGGAAGGCAGCGGCGCTCTCGACCTCGCCTGCCCTGCTCATGGCATCGGCGATGAACGAGCCATCGCGCAGCCAGCTGTAGCGGTACACCGAAAGGTTCGGTGCGGCGAGGTACGCACCGCTGGGCGCCTGGTGGCGGCGAATGACCTCGATACTGCGCTGGGCCAGCGCGCCGAACCGGGCACGAGCCGCGGCGTCACGCACTGGCGCGCGCCCGTTCACTTCTTCTCCCTCGTCTGCGCCGTCACGGTCGGCGGAACTGCCAAAGTCGAGGAGGCTCAGTCTGAAGAGGTTTCAGGACTGATCATTCGCAGGAGCACGCGCCACCGGATGTTCAACTTCGGCGCCCCTGCATTCCACTGAGGCTCCGGCTCCCGGACGGTCACAGCTCCCCATCAACCTTCTGTCGGCAAGGATCGGCCTTGGGCGAGCTGTGAACCGGGTTCGCCTGCACGGCACCGCTCGCCGCAATGGTGGTCATCCGATGCCGGCCTCGTACGAAATGTGGTTGCCCAGCAGCCTACTCCGTTGCACTACCGCGAGACTGCGGGAGCGTCATCGTTCGGATGTGGAGACGTTGCAGGAGGAGCGCCCGCGCGCGGAGCGAGGACGCTCCGGATGGCCGGCCACCCAGGCAGAAGACGGCTGGTCCGTCAGGCCGGGACCGGCACCTTCGCCTCGGCGAGCGCCTTGAAGTCCTCGAACATGTGGCGCGCTTGCCGCTCGAAGAAGCTCTTGGTCATGAGGTCCTTGAGGAACCCCGGGAGGTACCCCGGCATCTCGTAGTCGGACTCGACGATCACCCGGGTCGCGTCACCCTCAGGCTCGAACCGATAGTAGGTGTCCTGGGGGCCCTCATCGGTATGCTCGTGGATGAGCTTCAGCGGCTCCACCTCGAGGACCGTGCCCGTCCCCTTCATCTCGAAGCCCATCATCTTCATCTTCCAGACGTACGTCGTGCCGACCTGGTCGTACGGCCCGCTGAAGTCCGAGAACTCTCCGCGCGGCATCCAGTCGTGCCAGCGCGACGTGTCGCACAGGAACGCCCAGACATGCTTGAGCGGCGCCTCGATCCGCATCTCCTCTTTCATGTGAATCATGACCCACCTCTGCACTGCGCGGGTCGGTCTCGCCAGTGGCTCGGCGCGGTCCCGGCGGCCGTGGCATGGGCCGCGCGTCGGAGCCTCCCGCGACCGAAAGGATCCGCCGCGGGCCGGCCGGGGCACAAGTGCCGTTGGTCGTCTCCGGGTAAGGACGGAGCCCAGGACTCGTTCGAGTCACCGGAGGCAAGACCGGGCAGGGTAGTGCCCGGTCCGGTGCCCCAGTGTCCGCTAAGGCGCCATGAAGCCGAAGAGACACACGAAGATCACTGGTAAGTCACCTTCATGAGCCCACGCCTCCGTTCGGTAGGCTCCGCGGACACTCTGAACGACACACCCAGATCGCGAATGGCACGAGCGCGGTGTGCTGGCTGCCATTGATCTCGTAGTTGACGTCGATCCCATCTCCGCCGGCCAGGTCGCCGGATGACCAGGAGACCTGAACCGCGAACTCCGGGATCAGCGACGTCACCGATTCGTCGTCCATCTGGCCCTCGGCAGGGCAGACAGCCGACACCTGCTGGACCGCGCCAGGGTCGAACCCGCTGTCAATCTCGACCAGCGTGCGGCTTTCGGCCCCGACAGCGTCAAGTCCGCGCGCGAAGGGGTTTGGTCGGACGGCGAAAGCCTCTACGCGGATGTCGCCGGCTGCCCCATGGATGGCAGCGCTGGTAATGGTGGCCGTCCCCGCTTCCGTCAGGCATAACGAGATGGAGCCGACGCTGCGCGGCTGTTCGTACGCGGCATTCCCGAAGCTG
>JAOUHE010000014.1 GCA_029865285.1 Chloroflexota bacterium | reverse complement strand
TCGAGGGACCGACGCGTCGGTCCACGAAGTCGGGAATCGTCACTGGACTGACGATCAGTTCGATGCCCGCCTGGATGACCGGCACGAACGCCAGGATCGCCAGGATCGCGACGATCCGCCCAGTAGCGGCGCGCTGCACCGCGCGGTTGGACGGTCCCCCTTGGGCGGTCGCCACGAGACGGCCCAGCGCGATGGGCAGGTAACCGATGAGGGCCAGCAGACGGTCGATCGGACGCCTCTCAGGCTTCGCGTGCTGAGCGCGGCATCACGCGTCTGCGAACGACCACGAGGTGCCGTCCCACCAGCCGTGGAGCAGCTCACCGGTCGCGCTCCGTGCGAACAGATCGATCCGGTCGGGACCCCAGGAGCTCACCTCTGGGTCGCCATCCAGTCGGATCCCCAGCGACTCCCATGCCTGCCAACCGGCCGGGACATACCAGCGGTGCATCAGCGTTCCGTCACCGCTCCGCGCAAAGACATCAATGCGATCCGCGCCCCATGAGCAGGCCGCGGGTGCGCCGACAAGGTCGCCGCCGTGACAGTGCCAATCGTGCCAGGCGGAGCCGTCCCAGTAGGTGTCCCACAGTTGTCCGTCCTCGCGGATGACGAAGACCTGCATCTCGTTCTCGGCCCACGTGGTGACGGCCGGCCGAGATGCCAGCCCGCCCCCCAGCGTCTTCCATGGGTTCATTGCCCACCTCTCCGTTCGCGTCTCTGTCGGTCCCATCATGCGGCGCGGCGAGCCGAAGCGTCGCGGTCCGCGGCACCCTATGCTCCACGCCATGGACCGCTGGAAGACGATCATCGAGCCGTTCCGGATCAAGAGCGTCGAGCCGATCCGGCTGACCAGCGTCGAGGAACGCCAGGCGGCCCTCGAGGCGGCCGGCTACAACCTGTTCAACCTCCACTCGGTCGACGTGCTGATCGACCTGCTCACCGACTCGGGGACGGGCGCCATGTCGGCCGAGCAGTGGGCCGGCATTCAGCGAGGTGACGAGTCGTACGCCGGGTCACCCAGTTGGTTCCGCTTCCTGGAGAGCGTGCAGAACCTGTTCCCGTTCAAGCACGTGATCCCTGCTCACCAGGGGCGAGCCGCGGAGAAGATCCTGTTCGGCGTCGTCGCCGGGCCCGGCAAGTCGGTCCCCTCCAACACCCATTTCGACACGACCCGGGCCAACGTGGAGTTCACCGGCGCCGAGGCGGTCGACCTGGTGATCGAGGAGGGGCGCCACCCATCGGTCATTCATCCGTTCAAGGGCAACATGGATACCGATGCGCTCGACGCCTTCATCCGCGAACGCGGCCGCGAGTCGATCCCGCTGGTGATGGTGACGATCACGAACAACTCCGGCGGGGGACAGCCGGTGAGCCTCGAGAACCTGCGTGCAGTGCGCGCCGTCTGTGACCGATACGGACTGCCGCTCTTCCTCGACGCCTGCCGGTTCGCGGAGAACGCCTGGTTCATCAAGCAGCGAGAGCCCGGCTATGCCGATGTCGCCATCCCCGACATCGTGCGCGAGATGGCGGCACTGGCCGATGGCATGACGATGAGCGCCAAGAAGGACGGGATCGCCAACATCGGCGGCTGGCTGGCCATGAACGACGACGTCTGGGCAGAGGCGGCCCGCAACCTGGAGATCCTGACCGAGGGCTTCCCGACCTACGGCGGCCTGGCCGGGCGCGACCTCGAGGCGATCGCCCAGGGTCTGCGCGAGGTGGTCAATGAGGACTACCTGCATTACCGGATCCGATCCACCGCGTACCTTGGCGAGGCGCTCGTCGAGTCGGGGATCCCGTGCGTGCAGCCGATCGGCGGACACGCGGTCTACATCGACGCCGCCGCCCTGCTTCCGCACATCCCTGCCCTCGAGTACCCGGGCCAGTCCCTGGCGGTAGCCCTGTATCGGGAAGGGGGGATCCGCGGCGTCGAGATCGGCACGGTCATGTTCGGCCTTCATCCCGACGGGACGGAGACCGCTGCATCCATGGAGCTCGTGCGACTGGCGATTCCGCGGCGGGTCTACACCCAGTCGCACATCGACTACGTGATCGAGGTCGTCCGCTGGGTCGCCGAGCGCGCCGCGGATCTGCGCGGGTACCGAATCGTCGCCCAGCCGCCCCAGTTGCGACACTTCACCGCCAGGTTCGAGCCGCTCGCCTAGTCGACGGCGCCGCAGTCAACGCGGCGGGGATTTCGCAATCCGGCGTCGCCTGAGCGGGCCTGACCGCGTCCACCCAACTCGCCGCGTATCATCGGCGCATGACAAGCTTCAGCGCGCGTTTCACGACCTGGCGGTACGTGATGAACCACGCCAACATGCCGCCCGGGGTCGAGATGGACCCGATCAGCAAGTGGCTGGTCGTCACCCGCGCGGCGGTCTTCTCGATGACCGCCACCTCGGGTCTGATAGGCGGTCTGCTCGCGATCAGTACCGTGACCGCAACGGTGAACTGGCTCTATCTGACCCTGTCGGTCATTGGCCTGGTGGTTGCGCACGCTGCCAACAACATGATCAACGACTACTTCGACCTCGAGGGTGGGGTCGATACCGATGATTACGTGCGCGCCCTGTATGCGCCGCATCCGATCCTGTCGGGCTGGCTGACCAAGGCGCAGCTGCGCAACGCGATCCTCTTCGCCAACGCCATCGACTTCGCGATCCTGCTCTTCCTCGTCTGGGCGCGCGGCCCGTGGGTCGCAGCGTTCGCTCTCGGCGGCCTCTTCATCAGCGTCTTCTACGTTGCCCCGCCGATCAAGCTCAAGCACCGCGGCCTGGGCGAGCCGGGTGTCTTCGTGGTGTGGGGCCCCCTGATGATCGGCGGCACGTATTTTGTCGCCACGGGCACGCTGCCCGGTTGGGTCTGGGTCGCCTCGCTGCCATACGCGATCCTCGTCACGACCGTGCTCTTCGGAAAGCACATCGACAAGATCAGCGCCGATGGCGCCAAGGGGATCCGCACGCTGCCGGTGATTCTCGGTGAGTCGCTCGCCCGTCGCACGGCGCAGGGCCTGATGATCGCCTTCTATCCGATCGTGGTGGGCGCCGCGCTGGTCGGATGGATCGGTCCGTTCGTCCTCCTGGCGGTGCTCGGCACCCCGCGCCTGCTGGAGGTGCTCGGCCAGTTCTCGAAGCCTCGGCCCGAGTCACCGCCGCACAGCTATGTCGGCTGGCCGCTCTGGTTTGTGGGCGGTGCGTTCATCCACACGCGGCGCGCAGGCGGCCTGTTGATCCTCGGTCTCCTGCTCAACGCCGTCCTGCCGGGAGTCCAGCTGCCCTGGACCTGATCCGGAGGACCTGACCGATGCTGCCGATCGGGGACGACTCCCTCCCCGGGCGTGGTTTTGCCTGGGTCACGGCGACCCTGATCGGCCTGAACGTGGCCGTCTTCGTGGTCCTGCAGGGGGCGACCGGGGACAATCCGTTCACCTACGGCTTCAGCGCCATCCCACGCGAGGTGATCAATGGGGTCGACCTGGTCGATCCCGTTCAGGTGCTGATCGGTGGTCAGTCCTATTTCGTCCCCCAGGCGCCCGGCCCCGACCCGATCTGGCTGACGCTGCTGAGCAGCCTGTTCATGCACGGCGGGTGGCTCCACCTCGGCGGCAACATGCTCTTCCTGTGGATCTTTGGCGATAACGTCGAGCATCGCGCCGGCCGGATCCTCTTTCTCGCTGCGTACCTGGGCGCGGGCGTGGTGGGCACCATGGCGCAGGTCTGGAGCGACCCCAATTCGCCGATCCCGACGCTCGGCGCATCGGGGGCGATCAGCGGCGTGCTCGGTGCGTACCTGGTCCTCTTCCCCCGCAACCGGGTGACGGCGGTCATCTTTAACTTTGTAACCCGGGTGCCGGCCGTCGTGGCGATTGGCATGTGGATCGTGCTGCAGTTGGTCAACGGCCTGGGCGCTGCCGCGATCAGCACCGAGACGGCCGACGGAGTGGCGTACCTGGCACATTTCGGCGGGTTTGCGGTGGGGCTCCTGGCGGGGTTCATCTTCCGGTCGGCGCTGCCCGAGTTCGACCCGCGCCATCGCTGAACGACGTCCAATCCCAACCACCGCGTGACTCCGGGTCGTCCGGCTCGGTATCATGCCGCCCTGCTGACCCACAGCCCCGACCCGCGCCGCCGCCGGCGCCGAGGACCCGATTGAGCCGCTTCGCCCAACTTGCTGCCGCCGCTGCCGCCGCGACCTACGTCCTCATCGTCGCGGGTGGCCTCGTCCGTGCGACCGACTCCGGGCTCGGCTGCCCGGACTGGCCGCTCTGCTTCGGCGAATGGATCCCGCCGGCCGATCTGCACGCCTGGATCGAGCACAGTCATCGTCTGATCGCCGCCGTGGCCGTCGGTCCGCTGGTCGGTGCGGTGGCGCTGATCACCGTCTTCACCCACCGTCGCCGCGATCGCGTCCTGTTCACCGCCGCGGTGATCGCCGGTTTGCTGGTGATCGTCCAGTCGTGGCTGGGCGGGCAGGTGGTCATCCAGCAGCTCCGCGCGGAGCTGGTCACGGCACACCTGGCGATGGCGCTCACGGTGCTCGCCATGACAATCGTGATCGCCGATCGAGCCGCCGCAGGACCGCTCCCACGTACGACGCGCTCGGGCCTCAGTACGCTGGTCGCCGTCACGGGTGCAGCACTCTTCGTGCAGATGCTCCTCGGATCGTGGGTGAAGGGCACTGGTGCCGGCCTGGTCTACGCGGACTTCCCGCTCATGAACGGGGCCATCGTGCCGCAGGTGGTGATTCCCGAGCAGGTCACCCAACTGCTGCATCGTGGGCTGGCGGCCGTGGTGCTGGTCCTGGTGATCTGGACCGCGCGTCGCGTGCTTCGCGAGCTGGAGGCGCCCCTCCCACGACGACTCGCCGGGCTGGCGGCGCTGCTGGTGCTGGTGCAGATCGGGCTCGGAGCGGCCAATGTCTGGTCGCGCCTGTCGGCCATCTTCGTGGTGCCGCACCTTGCCGTCGGCGCGGCGCTCGTCGGCATCACCGTTTGGCTCTACCTGGCCGTCCGCCGCGAGCCGCCCAGGGTCACGGCCGTCGGCGCGCTACCGTCCCCTGGGGACAGCGTGCCGCCCAGCCGCGGTGACACATTCCGCTCCTACGTGGCGCTCACCAAGCCACGGATCATCGAGCTGCTGCTGGTGACCACCGTGCCCACCATGGTCCTCGCCGAGCGCGGGATTCCGTCGATCTGGTTGATCGCCGCGGTGATGACCGGTGGCACTCTCGCCGCCGGCGGCGCGAACGCCATCAACATGTACCTGGACCGCGACATCGACGACCTGATGCGTCGCACCCGGAATCGACCGCTGCCGCGCCACGCCGTTACTCCGCCACGTGCCCTCGCCTTCGGTATCGGCCTGTCCGTCATCTCGTTCGTGTGGCTGTGGGTCACGGTCAACCTGCTCTCCGCACTGCTCGCGTCGAGCGCCATCGCCTTCTACGTGTTCGTGTACACGCTCTGGCTGAAGCGCACCACTCCTCGGAACATCGTGATCGGCGGGGCCGCCGGCAGCGCCCCGGTGCTGGTCGCATGGGCGTCGGTCACCGGCACCGTCGAGATCCCGGCGCTGGTGCTGTTCGCCATCGTCTTCTATTGGACCCCGCCGCACTTCTGGGCACTGGCGCTTCGCTACCAGGGCGACTACGCGGCCGCCAGGGTGCCGATGCTGCCCGTCGTCCGCGGCGATGCGGAAACGGCGCGGCAGATCCTGCTCTACTCGCTGGTCCTCGTTGCGGTCAGCCTGCTCCTCTTCCCGGCCGCGCGGATGGGCCTCATCTACCTGATCACCGCGCTCGTGCTCGGCGTCGCATTCATCTGGTACGCATCCCGGGTGGTCCGCGACGGTGCGGCCGGCCTCGCCGCGATCCGGCTCTTTCGCTTCTCGATCGGGTATCTGACGCTCCTGTTCGCGGCCGTGGCGATCGACAGCCTGCTGCGGTTGACTCTCGCCTAGCGTCCCTGTCCGGCCCTGGCGCGGTCACCCGCGATCAGCTGCGCGTCGAGCCGAGCGTCCTCGCGCGCGGAGCGTCGATCCTCGGCGCGCACCCAGGCGGCCAAGATCAGTCCCATCGCCAGCAGGAAGACGACGTCTCCGCCGACCCACATCAGCATTCCGCCCACGTTCTGGTCCACGAGCGCCGAAGGTCCCCAGACGCGACCGTTGGTGAGGTAATGCGGATAGAGGACCGTCTGCGCGCTCATCAGTGCCACCCCCAGGAACGAGTTCTGCGGCATCGCCAGGAAGAGGTAGAAGAGTCGCACCGGATGGTGCAGGCGCCACCGTGCCGGGTCGGCGCCGATCACCGGCAACCAGAAGAGGATGGCCGCCCCGAGGAAGGTCGCGTGCTCCAGATCGTGGAGCCATGGACTCTCGAGCGCCTGGTCGTAGAGATCGCTGAAGTGCCAACCCCAGTTCACCGCCGCGAAGAGCACCCATGCGAGCAGCGGGAAGGAAACGACCGCCACCACCCGGCTGCGGAGCATGTTGAGCAGCCAGCGACGAAGGGGCGGTGGCGCGGCGCGCAGCGCGAGTGTCATCGGTGCGCCGAGCAGCAGGAGCGGCGCTGCGACGAGTTGGAGGAGCATGTGCTGCAGCATGTGGACGCTGAACAGCTGTCCCTCGTACGCTTCGATCGGTGAGGTGAGGGCGATCGCGATGACCACCAATGCTCCGATGAAGGCGGCCGATCGCCAGCGAGGGTGGGGCCGCAGCGGGTGGCGGTTGGCAACCCGCCGTGCCAGCAGGAGCCAGACCACCAGGCTCAGCCCAAGACCGAGCAGCACAAGCGGCTCGGAGCGCCACTCGAACAGAATCCCCGGCCACGTTGGGGCGTCGACGGATGCACCGTGCCCGAGCACGGCGCCCGGGGTGGTGAGCAGGGCCACTGCCGCGGCCGCGGCGGCGCCGCGAGTTCGGCCGCCCCAGTGCCGCGGAGCGCGAAGGCTGGGTGTCATGCCAGCATTCTCGCCGGGAACCACGGCGGCCGCTTGCGCGTCAAGGCCAGCGTGAAGTCCTCCGCCCGACTCCTCCTGTCGCTCACGCTGGCGGCGATGCTGCTCGCTGCGTGCGCTGGCGCCGGGGCGCCGCCAAAGCAGATCGAGCACCCGATCGGCGAGGCCGTGATTCTGCGGATCTCGTATTCGGGTGGGTTCGTGGGTCCGGGGTTCGATCTCCTGAACCACCCGACCTTCAGCTTGCTGGGAGATGGGCGCGTGATCGTGCCGGGCGCGCACGACCTCATCTTCCCTGGCCCGGCGCTGCCGGTCATGAACGTCCGGCGGCTCACCGAGTCGGGCATCCAGGCGATCCTGGCCGAACTCGCAGCGTCGGGGCTCTTCGTTGAGGACCTTGATCTCCGGGGCGCCGCGAACTGCGTCGCCGACGCCAGCGACGTGATCTTTGCCTTCCACGCCGATCAGCGGGACGTGACGGTCACCGTCTACGGGCTCGGCATCCTGGACGCCGGGAGCAGCTGCAACGGCGTCTCCGCCGATGAACTGGCGATGCACGTCACGCTCAATCGGCTGACCGCTCGCCTCTCGGATCTCGACTCATGGCTGCCCGCCGGCTCCTGGTCCGAAGAGTGGCAGACATTCCGGCCGCGGGCGATGCGACTGATCGTCCGCAATGCAGACGCAGACGAGCCGGATGGATCGGGGATTCCAAGTTCGCTGGTTGCGTGGCCGGCCAGTTCCGATCCGGCCACCTTCGGCGCGGAGACCGGCTTTGGCCTCCGTTGTGGGGTCGTGGCCGGTGCGGAGGCGGACGAGTGGTACGACCTGCTGGGCGCCGCCAACCAGTTGACGCGCTTCACCAGGGACGATCACCGGTACGTGGTCAGCGTCCGCTTCCTGCTTCCCGACGAGCCCCCGGAGTGCGTCACCCCGGAGGCGTGATCCCGGAGGCGTGATCCCGCGGGTCCCAGCGGCCTGACGCACGAGGGCGCACCACGAGAACGGTGCGCCGCCTGATCGGCATCGGTACAATACGCCGCGTCCTCCGCCCGTCGGCGGACGGGCAGGCCCAGGGCACGATTCGGGAAGCGGACCCGGCTGGGAATCGCTTTGCCACGACGATGAGGAGCTCGAGACGATCTGATGCCACGACCGGCGGCCCGCCGACGCCTGCGGACGTTCCTTCGCGTTGGAGTCCCCATGCTGTTGGCCGCACTCCTCGCTGCGTGCGGCATGGTGCCGCCCGAGCCCGAGACCCGCGAGGCCAAGGAGGTCTATCTCCTCTACAACATCGTGCTGGTGATGGGGCTCGTGGTCTTTGTCGGCGTGGAGGGCTTCATCGTCTACGCGATTGTTCGCTACCGGCGCCGTGACGACCGCCTCCCGACGCAGATGCACGGCAACAACCTGATCGAGCTGGTCTGGACCGCAATCCCGACGGTGATCGTGCTCGTCCTCTTCGTCCTGTCGACGCTGACGCTCACCTCGATCTCGACACGGGCCGCGAACCCGGGCGTGACGATCGAGGTGACCGGCTTCCAGTGGCAATGGACCTTCCACTACCTCGACGGCGACGGGGATGCCGCCAACGACGTCTCGGTCACCGGCTCGCCGGCGACGCCGCCGGTGATGGTCGTTCCGGTCGGGGAGCCGATCCGGCTGATCCTGCGCTCGGCCGACGTGATCCACTCCTTCTACGTCCCGGCGTTCCTCGTGAAGCGCGACGTGATCCCGCTGGGTGAGGGGGCTCCCAACGAGCTGGAATTCACCGTCAGCGACCCTGGCACCTACGCCGGCCAGTGCGCCGAGTTCTGCGGCCTCCTGCACGCGCGGATGACCTTCAGCGTCGAAGGCGTCACGCCCGCCGAATACGACGCTTGGTTCGCTGCCGCCCAGTCGGGAGCGACCCCCGGCCCCACCCCGAGTCCGGGTTCGGCCGTCGTGAAGTTGAGCGCGGACCAGATTGCATTCGACACGCACGCGCTCGAGGCCCCGGCCGACCAGCCGTTCACCCTCGAGTTCACCAACAACGAGACCGTTCCGCACAACGTCGCCATCTATGACGGCGAGAAGGAGCTCTTCCGCGGCGACATCCTTTCCACCGCGGGAGTGATCTCGTACACCGTCGAGGGGCTGCCACCCGGCGAATACACCTTCATCTGCAACATCCATCCGGTGCCGGACATGACCGGCACGCTGACCGTCCGCTGAGCGCAGGAGCAGAACGAGACCGATGGCAACCAGCGCGCTGAGCCCGGAAGCGAAGAGCTACGGCCGGTCCTGGGTGATCGAGTGGCTGACTACCGTTGACCACAAGAAGATCGGGATCCTGTACATCGTCAACTCGTTCTTCTTCTTCTTCGCGGCCGGCATCCTCGCGCTGCTCGTCCGATCCGAGCTGGCGGTTCCCGGGCTCCAGTTCCTCGATGAGGGGACGTACAACCAGGCCTTCACCATGCACGGCACGGTCATGGTCTTTCTCTTCATCGTGCCGGTGCTGTCGGGGTTCGCCAACTACATCGTGCCGCTGCAGATCGGCGCGCCGGATATGGCCTTCCCGCGGATCAACGCGCTCAGCTTCTGGTTCCTCCCGCTCGGCGGCATCCTGCTCTTCTCCGGCTACCTCTTCGGCGGGGCCGCCGCCGAAGGCTGGACGCTGTACACGCCCCTCTCCGGACCGACCTATGCCAGTGGCGTCGGCACCGACCTGTGGCTGATCGGTCTGCTGCTGGTCGGGACCGCCTCGATCCTCGGATCGGTCAACTTCATCGCCACCATCTTCAAGATGCGAGCGCCGGGGATGACCCTCTTCCGGATGCCGATCCTGGTCTGGACGGTGCTGGTGACGGCCACCCTGATCCTGCTCGCGACGCCGGTGCTGGCCGCCGGCATGATCGCCCTGTTCATCGACCGCAACTACGGTGGCGCCTTCTTCGACCCCAATACCGGTGGCAACCCGGTCCTGTGGCAGCACCTCTTCTGGTTCTTCGGCCACCCCGAGGTCTACATCGTCATCCTGCCGGCGATGGGGGTGGTGAGCGAGATCCTGCCGGTCTTCACCCGGCGCCCGCTCTTCGGCTACCGGGCGTTCGTGTTCGCCACGATCGCCATCGGTCTCCTCTCGTTCAGCGTCTGGGCACACCACATGTTCACCACCGGGCAGGTCTTCCTGCCGTTCTTCAGCTTCATGACCGCCCTGATCGCGGTGCCGACCGGCGTGAAGATGTTCAACTGGATGGCGACCATGTGGCGGGGATCGATCACCTTCGCCACGCCCATGCTCTTCGCGCTGGGCTTCCTGTCGATGTTCCTGATCGGTGGGATCAGCGGCGTGATGCTCTCGGCGCCGCCGATCGACTTCCACCTTCAGGACACCTACTTCGTGGTCGCGCACCTGCACTACGTCTTCTTCGGTGGCAGCGTCTTCGGCGTCTTCGCGGCAACCTACTACTGGTTCCCCAAGATGACCGGTCGGCGCCTGAACGAGCGCCTCGGCAAGGTCCATTTCTGGATGCATTTCATCGGCTTCAACCTGGCCTTCTTCCCGATGCACGAGCTCGGCATCCAGGGCATGCCACGCCGCATCGCCGACTACTCGCCCGATGCGGGCTGGACGCTTCTGAACCTGGCATCGACCGTCGGCGCGTTCCTGATCGCGGCGAGCATCCTGCCCTTCCTGGTCAACGTGGTCGCGACCTTCATCAACGGCGAGAAGGTGGGCGACGACCCGTGGGAGGGCAACACGCTGGAGTGGGCGACGAGCTCGCCCCCGCCCGCGTACAACTTCGACAAGCTGCCCCCGATTCGCAGTGAGCGACCCGTCTTCGACCTGCGGCACAAGCACGACGTCGAGGGAGACCACTCGTGAGCGCGGAGCCAACGACCATGCACGTCGCCGACGAGCATCTGCCGATCAGCCACCGCGAGGCCGGGATGCCGACCGCCCTCGTAGGGATGCTCCTCTTCATCGCCAGCGAGGTGATGTTCTTCGGCGGTCTCTTTGCGGCCTACTTCAACGCCCGGGCCATCCATGCCGGGGAGTGGGGACCGCCGTCGGGGGCGCCGGAACTCGAGATGCTGCCGATCGCTCTGCCGATCACGGTCATCCTGGTCGCCTCCAGTTTCACGATGCAGTTCGGCGTATGGGCCATTCGTCGCGGCGACCAGCGAGCGATGCGCAACTGGACGATGCTGACGCTGGCGCTCGGCGTGGCCTTCCTGATCGGGCAGATCTACGACTACACGACCCTCGGCTTCGGCATCGGCGACGGCGCCTTCGGGACCGTCTTCTATACGCTGACCGGCTTCCACGGGGCGCACGTCTTCGGCGGCGCGGTAGGGCTCACCATCCTGTCGGCGCGAGCCGCACAGGGCCAGTTCAGCAGCCGCAACCACGTGGCCGTGGAGGCGATCAGCATGTACTGGCACTTCGTGGACGTGGTCTGGATCGCCCTCTTCTCAACGCTCTACTTCCTGCGCTGACGAGGCCGACGGTATGAACGACACCACATTCGGCTACCTGCTCCTGGCGATCGGGATCGTGTTCGCGCTCGGCGTCGTCTACGCGCTGACCAGCCACATCGGCTCGGCCGAGAAGGCCCGGCCGATGGTGCCGCGCGGCGTCCACCTGCCGAACCCCAGCCCGCTGCCCGCGATCATGGCGGTGGGAGGGGCGCTCATGGGGGCGGGGCTTGCCTTCCGCGCTGACGATCAGCCTATCGCCAATCCGTGGCTCGCCGTGCCGGGCCTGGTGGTCTTCGTGTACGGCATCTTCGCCTGGGTGCGCGCGGCCGGAAACGAGTGGGACGAGGCCGAGCACGGGTCCCACGAGGAGGGCAAGGAGTGAGTCAGATGGAACCCGATCTTCCGGCGACGCGCGAGGAGACCGCACTGACGCTCGAGACTGCCCCCGACCTGCACAGCTACCGCGATCCACAGCACCAGGAGGTGCAGCAGAACCTTATCGCGGTGCTCCTGCCGATGGCGATCATCGCGTTCCTGGTGGTCTCATTTGTCGCGGCCGCCTGGACGTTCCTCGCAGCCCTGCCGGCGGCCTGACCACGATCACCTGCCCGCGCAGGTCGAGCGGCCACCAGCGTATGCTGCGCCCACTTGCATCGGTTGCGTAGGCTATGGGCCATACGTGACCTCGCTCCAGTCGAATGACAGCATCAGCCATAGAGGAACCAGAGGTACCGATGGACCGACAGCAGACTGATCACCTCGGAGCGCGCCCGCGAAGCCTGGGACTGACGGGCACGATCGCGCTGGTCGCGGTGGCCCTGGTGTTGGCGGCATGCAGCAGTGGCGGTGGCGGTGGCGGTGGCGGTGGCGGATCGGCATTCCTACTCCACACGCTGATCGTGAACGCAACCGAGGGAGACGTCACCGTCGGCTACTCCGCCGACGGTGAGCCGGAGCCCGATCAGGTGGTCCCGACCTGCACGGCGGCCATCGTCGACTACCCGCTGTCCGACCCGTTCGAGTTGTTCATCGACGGAACCGCGGTGATCGACACCTTCGTGGACTTGCCCGATGGATTGCCGAACAAGGGCGAGTCTGACCTGATCGTCGAGGTCCGCATCGAGAAGGATGGGACAGTCAACCTCATCGGCCGCCAGGACTCCCCCGTCTCCGTCGACCAGGCGGTCCGGCCGGGCCGCGGCTGGTCGAAGCCGTCGACCTCGGCCTTCTGTCCGACGCTTCCTGGCTGACCTGGGTCGCTAGCGGAGCGCGGCGCTCCCCGGCGACGGGTAGCGCCGCGCCACGTACTCGTCGAGGATCTCGAGGAAGCGCGGCACGATCGCCTCGCCGCGGAGCGTCGTCCGCAACTGCCCGTCCACGAAGACCGGCGCCACCGGCTCCTCGAAGGTGCCAGGCAGGCTGATCCCGATGTTGGCGTGCTTCGACTCGCCCGGTCCATTGACCACGCATCCCATGACGGCCACGGTCAGCTCCTCGACGCCCGGGTGCCGTTGGCGCCAGGTCGGCATCTGTTCGGTGAGGTAGGCCCCGATGTCGCGGGCCATCTCCTGGAAGAAGGTCGAGGTGGTCCGGCCGCAGCCCGGGCACGCGCTCACCTGGGGCGTGAAGCTGCGCAGGCCGAGCGACTGGAGCACCTGCTGCGCAACCTGGACCTCCTCGGTCCGATCCCCGCCGGGAGAAGGCGTGAGGCTCACTCGGATGGTGTCGCCGATCCCGCGCTGGAGCAGGATCGCCAGGCCCGCGGTCGAGGAGATGATGCCGCGCGAACCCATCCCCGCCTCGGTGAGGCCCAGGTGGAGCGGATAGTCGCAGCGCTCGGCAAGGCGCGTGTAGACCTCGACGAGATCCTGCACGCCACTCACCTTTGCGCTCAGGATGATGCGGTCGTGGCCCAGCCCTGTCTCCTCGGCGAGCCGTGCGGAGCGCAACGCTGATTCGAGCATCGCCTCGATCATCACTTCCCGGCTGTCACGTGGCTCAGGGAGCAGCGCGTTGGCATCCATCATCTCGGTCAGCAGCTGCTGGTCGAGCGACCCCCAATTGACGCCGATGCGCACCGGCCGGTCGTTGGCGACCGCCACCTCGATGATCCGGCGGAACTGCTCGTCGCGTCGCTTGGTGCCGACATTCCCCGGATTGATGCGGTACTTGGCCAGCGCCGCGGCCGCGTCGGGATACTTCGTCAGGAGCAGATGGCCGTTGTAGTGGAAGTCCCCGATGAGCGGCACGCCCACGCCCAGCCGGTCCAGCTTCTCGCGGATGACCGGGACCGCCCGGGCCGCCTCGTCGTTGTTGACGGTGATGCGCACCAGTTCGCTGCCGGCATGGGCCAGCTGCGCCACCTGGATGGCGGTGGCATCGGCGTCGGCGGTATCGGTGTTGGTCATCGACTGGACCACGACGGGGTGCCCCGAGCCGATCGCCACGCTACCCACCGTGACCGTGACCGTCTGCCGCCGCGCGCTCATGGCACGAGTGTAGGTGCGACCGTCGCGTCACGCGTTCGGCATCGGTCCTTCATGCGTTCGTCACGCCCGTGGGATAGGGTTCGGCGATGAGACACGCGTCAGCCGCCCTAGTCAGCCTGCTCATGGTGCTTGCCGCCTGCGCGGCCGCGCCGTCCGCCAGCGAGCCTGCCTCGCCCGGCGGGCAGACCCCGGTCGCGTCTTCGAGCGACGCAGCGCCGTCGGTCGGTTCGGGCACGCCACGCGAGGGACTCACCAGCGACCCGCTTCACGCGCTGGTGCTCATCGACGTTCGGACCGGTGGAGAGTTCACCATCGGGCAGCTCGCCGCGGAGCAGCCGGTACTGCTCGAGACGATGGCCATCTGGTGCACCAACTGCCGTGGCCAGCAGCGGCAGGTCGTGGACGCCCACGACCTCGTCGCGTTCCACTCGATCAGCCTCGATGTCGACCCCAACGAGCGTCCGCACGACCTGGCCGAGTATGCCGATCGCGAGGGGTTCGACTGGCCGTTCGCCGTGGCCAACGCCGACCTCGCGCGTCAGCTTCGGGACCGATTCGGGGCAGCCGTGCTGAATCCGCCGTCGATGCCGAAGATCCTGTTCCGCACAGACGGCAGCGTGGAGCTGATCGGCCTCGGCACACAGCTCAACGCTGCGGAGGTGGCCGCCGCGGTCGGCGGCTGACCGCATGGGAGAGCTGGCGGGGGCGGTCGTGCTCGGCATGGGCGCCACCATCACGCCGTGCATCCTGCCCCTCTATCCCGCATTCCTCGCCTTCCTGACCGGGGCATCGACCGGGGAGCGCCGCTTTCCGCCTGCCGCGGCCGCGGGTCTGGTCTGGGCAGGCGTGGTGGTCGGGATGGTCGTCATCGGTGCCGTCTTTGCGGTGCTGGCCGCGCCCCTCGGCGACTTCATTCGCGTCGTCCTGCCGATCGCGGACAGCCTGCTGATCCTGCTCGGCATTCTGCTTCTGCTCGGCCGCAATCCCTTTGCGCGGCTGCCGCAGCTGTCACCTGCCGTGGCGGGCCGGGGCGGCCCGGCGGTCGGAGCGTTCGCCTACGGGCTCCTCTTCGCGCCCATCGCGGTGCCCTGTTCGGGGCCCTTCCTGGTGGTCATCTTTGCGTACTCGCTGACCATCGGCGACGTGGTCGGCCAGCTCGCCTTCTTTCTGGCCTTCGGGATCGGGTTCGGGTTGCCGCTCTTTGCCATCGGTCTCTTCGACCAGGTGAGCGGTGCGCGCCTGGCTCGTGCGATGGTCCGTTGGGAGCGACCGATGCAACTGGTGCTGGGCGCCGTGCTGGTGGTCATTGGCCTGTGGGACCTGTCCGTCAACCTGCCGAACCTGATCGGCTGGAGCGCGTGAACCACTTGCGTCTTTGCGCAACTAGCGATAGACTGCGAGGACATGACAACCACCGCACCGCCCACCCCAGCTGACACCAGACAGGACGCCGACAGGCGCGACCACAAGCTCGCGATCATCGGGTCCGGTCCGGCCGGGCTGACTGCCGCCATCTACGCAGCGCGCGCGAATCTTGAGCCGATGGTCTTCGCCGGCAATACGCCGCTCGGCCAGCTGATGATCACTTCCGACGTCGAGAACTACCCCGGGTTCCCCGGTGGAATCCAGGGTCCTGAGCTGATGCAGCTGTTCCGCGACCAGGCGGAGCGCTTCGGCAGCAGACTGCTCGACAAGGACGTCACCCGCGTCGACTTCTCCCAGCGTCCTTTCCGGATGTGGGTGGGCGAGGACGAGTACCGTGCCGATGCGGTCATCGTGGCCACCGGGGCGTCTGCGTTGTGGCTGGGCCTGCCGTCCGAGGAGACGTTCCGCGGTCGTGGGGTGAGCGCCTGCGCCACCTGCGATGGATTCTTCTTCCGCGATCGCGAGATCGCGGTCGTCGGCGGGGGCGACACCGCGCTGGAGGAGGCACTCTTCCTCACCCGCTTCGCCTCCAAGGTGACCATGCTCCACCGGCGCGAGGCGTTCCGTGGCAGCAAGATCATGCAGGACCGCGCCCTGAATCACCCCAAGATCGTGGTTCGCTGGAACACCGAGGTGACCGAGGTGCGCGGCGAGATGACCGTCAACGAGCTTGCGCTGCGGGACACCGTGACCGGCGAGGAGTCGACGCTGGCGGTGCAGGGGCTCTTTGTCGCCATCGGCTACAAGCCCAACACGTCCCTCTTCGAGGGTCAGCTCGATCTCGATGCGCGCGGCTACTGCACGGTCGCGGAGGGCACTCGTACGAAGGTCGAGGGGGTCTTCGTGGCCGGCGACGTCCACGACCACGAATACCGGCAGGCGATCACCGCCGCCGGGGATGGCTGCCGGGCTGCCATCGATGCCGAGCGCTGGCTCGAGTCGGTCGGCGAGATCGAGGCTTCGACCCCCACCAACTGGTGACAGTCAGGTCAGGTTGATCAGCTCGGCGTAGAGCTCCGGCGTGATCCCCTCGCGCCGCGCCTCGGCCAGGTGCTCGAGCGTCGCCTGCCAGTTCGGCGCCGCGGCGAAGGCGATGCGCAACTCGCGACGCGCTCCGTCGAGATCGCCTGCGCCGGCCAGCTCGACGCCGCGCCAGAAGACGAGCTCCATCGCGTCGGGGGCCATCCGCCGAGCTTCCGCGTAGCGCTCCTCGACGGGTCGCCCGCCACCAGCTGCGTCCCCCTCGTCGCCCAGCAGGTCGTACGCCAGCTGCAGGGTCACGATCCGCCGCAGTTCCGGGACCGGGTCGTGGTGATCCTCGATCCGCATGTCCAGCAGTCGGCCACGCCATGCCGCCGTCTGCGGTTCGGCCGCCACGATCATGATTGCTGCGGACTGCCGGCCGCGCACGTCGCCACCCTCGCGCTCGGCCGCCTCCATGGCCCCGAGCAGCCGCTCAACGAGCGGCTCCCCGGCCGCCAGGCCGGCCTCGTAGGCTGCCGCCATGGCAGGCCAACAGGTATCGGCTGCCAGCAGATTGCCCTGCACGGTGTACCCGTCGCCCACCAGGTGGCCGCAGGCCGGTATGCACTCGGCGCCGGTGTGGGCTGCCGCCCGTCCCGTTGCGTCCACCACGCCCAGCTGGCGAATCTCCGGCCGCTCGTCGCCCGCCACCAGCGAGGCGACCACCTCGGCGGCGGAGCGACCCGCCCGAAGCAGCTCGAGTCCAATCGGACCAAAGCTGACATTGACCGATGCCTGCGTGGCGACCGCACCGACTCCCGCTTCCAGCCACGGGACGACGGGTCCGACCCCCAGGTAGTGAGATTGGACCGCGATGCCGAATCGGCCGGTGGCTGGATCTCGGGCGACGATGCTGTAGGTCATGCCGGCAGGGTAGCCGCCGCGGCTACTGCCAGCCAGCCTTCCATCGACGGATCGGCTGGAAGTGCCCGCACCACACAGCTGTCGAGCGCCGTGCGGTATGGCTCCAGCAGGCCCGGGACAGCTCCCGGATCAGCGGTCGCGATCCCGGGAATCCCGCGATCGTCCACCTGTTGCGCGTCGAAGAGGCGGGTGTAGGGTCGCGGGCGTCCCCGGTATCGGGCGGCCTCGGCGGTCAGCCGGGGGTCGGCGTCGGCGCCGATCGCCACGCGCACGTACCCGGCCACGCGCGGCGCCGGTCGTTCGGCAGCGTGCGCTCCCTCGTCGACCAGCGCACGGGCCCAGGCGATCCGCTCCGGGGACGCCCAGTTGAGAAGCACCACGTCGGCAATCTCGCCGCCCAGGCCGCACATCCGCGGGCCCAGCGCCGCGATCGCGAGCCGGACGTCGGGAAGCAGCGTCCGGAGGTCCGCCACGGCTTCGCGGACCAGCGCCAGCGATGAACTCGATCCGGTCCCGACGCCCAGGACCAGCCGCTCGTGGGGTATGCCCAGCGACGCCACCTCGGACGCGATCGAAGCGGTCGTGCGCTCCGACAGCGGGATCACGCCGACGCACAGGTCGATCCGGCTCGTGCCATCGCTCGCGGCCGCCAGTGTCGCGAGACCGGAGCCGAGTCGCGCGTCGTTCGCCCACAGCTCGTCGTACCCGAGGGCCTCGAAGCGCTGGCCCAGCCGCGCGGACTCGACCGCTTCAAGGTCCCGCTGCGCTGTCATGCCAAATCCCAGGTGCCGTCGCATGGCAGGGATGATGACAGCCGGTCGTACACTCATCGTCCTCGGCCTGCACGGGCGCCACCGAGCGCTCCCGGCGGACCGACGCAGCGGGAGAAGAAGGGATGCACGTCTTCATCGTCGATCTGCCGAATCGACCGGGCAGCCTGGCGGAGGTGGCCGACGCGCTTGGCGAGGCCGGGGTGAACATCACGGCCACCGCCGGGATCGCCGCGGGGCCGGTCGGCTCCCTCGCCTTCACCGTCGACGACGAGGATGCGGCCCGCGCGGCACTGGACTCGCGCGAAGCGACCTACCGCGAGGCGCCGATGGTGGTCGCGTCGCTGGAACACCGGCCCGGCACCCTGGCCGATGCCTCGCAACGGATTGCGGATGCGGGGGTCAACCTGGAGAGCATGTTCGTCATCGGAATGGACGGCGACAGGGTGCACATCGGGTTCGGCGTGAGCGATCCTGCGGCCGCCCGTGCCGCGCTCGGCGAGCTCGCCGTCGGTTGACGGCGACGGACCGGCGGGTCAGCTGGCGCGCGGCCCGAGAGCTTCGCGCGCGATGCGCGGCACGTCGGTCACGAAGCCCCAGAGCCCGTAGGCGGCCAGGTGTCGCATGCGATCCGGCTCGTTGACGACGTAGCAGCCGACCTGCCGTCCATAGGCAACCGCCTGCAGCAGTAGCGGCGCGGGGTCAAGTCCGAGATCGCCCTCCCAGGGGTGGACCGCGACGTGCCCGTGCTCGACGGCGAAGGTGAGGGCGCGGTCGAGGTTCTCTCCCGGAACAAGCAGGTAGCCGGTCATCAGGCCGGGATCGAGTTCGTGGGCGCGGTTGATCGAAGCGGGATCGAAGCTGATAACGCTCGCCGCCCCGGCCGCGCGGACCCGCGAGCCACGCAGCGCGGCGACGGTCGCCTCGGTCGCCTCGCGCGCCTTCACCTCGACGACCAGGCCGACGCCGGCGGGAAGCCACTCGATCACCTCGGGGAGCGTCGGCACGCGCAATCCCTTGCCGCGGAATGGGAACGAGCCGTCCTCGGCGCTGAAGTGGTGCCCGGCGTCGGCGCGGCGAATCTCGTCCATGCTCAGCCGAGCTACCGCGTCGGTGGCGTCGGTCGTGCGCTCCAGCGTTTCGTCGTGGATCACGACCAGCTGCCCGTCCGCGGTGAGGTGCACGTCGAGCTCGATGGCATCGGCGCCCGCCGCAACGCCGAGCCGGTAGGCCTCCATGGTGTTCTCCGGGGCCTCGGTTGGTGCGCCACGGTGGGCGACGACGAGGGTCATGGCGCCTCGCCCGGCGGCACGATGGCCGGCTCGACGGGCGTGCCGAGCTCCTGCTCCTGCTCCGCGTGCGTAACTCCCTCGGGGACCTTCCGCACG
>JAOUHE010000132.1 GCA_029865285.1 Chloroflexota bacterium | reverse complement strand
GCGAGGACGTTCAGGCCCCGCATCTTGGCGTAGGCAACGGCTGCCATGCCGACGCTGGACGTGGCACCACGCACCAAGAGCGTCTGACCGTCGACTATCCGCAGACTCTTCTCGAGCGCGCCCCAGACCGTCAAGTACGCTTCTGGCAGCGCAGCCAGTTCTTCGAATGCCAACAGGCTATCGATCGGAACCACGTTCTTCGCATCGACGGAGATGTAGTCCGCATACCCTCCGTGACGAGTGATCATCATGCCGCCCATCGCTGTCGCCACTCTTTGGCCTACCGCCAGGACGCCGTTCGAGTCCTCGACGACCTCGCCGACTGCTTCGTATCCCAGCGCCAGATCCGACCGGAAGATGCCGTAGTTGCCGCTGCGGTAGTAGCTCTCAGCTTTGTTGAGGCCAAACGCTCGGACTCTGATCTTCACTTCTCCGGGTCGTACGTCGGGTTCGGCGGTCTCGATGATCTCGAGAACCTCGGGCCCACCTGGTCGTGATGCGACTATCGCTCGCATGACGGCCCCTTTCGCTTCGGTTTCGTTGATGACGTGATCTCGGATTGCTTCGGGATGCGACCCCGGCTCCGTGGCGGCGACTGTCGGCCGCAAGCCGCCTGCCGGGGTTGATGAAGTGAGGCGCCGATGGGTTCGCAGCTGATGTGATCCTGGACCCATCCGATGGCCAGAGAGGCGCCGGCGTGCCGCTTCGCAGCTGCACTGCTCATGGTTTGTCCCCCGCTCGGTCCCCACAGCGGGAGGGCCGGGCAGCCCGCCTCCCCTCGGCGGGGCGGACCGGCCTTTGCCTCGATCGACCGGTACGCACTCAGTCCGCTCGTTCGAGCACGACGACGGGAATGCGTCGGTCTGTCTTGGTCTCGTACTCCGCGAACTGTCCCATGATCACCACAAGCTCTGCGTACAGCTCGTCGCGGTATGGGCCATCTTCGACGATGATCGCCTTGGCAGGGAACCGGTCCGTACCTACTTCGACGGTCACCTCGGGATTGGCCCGCACATTGAAGAACCAGTCCGGGTGGTTGGGTGCCCCGCCCTTGGTTGCGCCCACTACATAGCTCTCGTCGTGAGTTGCGTACACGAGCGGGTTGAGGCGCTGCTTGCCGGTCTTGGCTCCCGTGCTGTGCAGGATCAGGACGGGTTTGCCCACGAAGAACCCGCCCAGTGCGACATCAACGGCGCCACCGTTGGCCCGGAAGTCTTCGATCACCTGCTGGTTGATGGCGGCCGCCTGTTGCTTCTCTACGGTCATTATGCGAGCGCCTGTGATTCAGCTGCGGCCGCCAGGGACGCTCGGCGGTCGGGGAGGGAGCGGGCGAGGAGGCCGACGATCGGTAGTGCGGCTGCAAGGTGCATGGCGTTCAGCCAGATCGCTGTGGATGCTTCTTCGGCGGCCGCGAATGGCATGATGCCGTAGAGCACCAGCGCCACTGCGGCGACGACCACGAATGTGATCCGCGGTCGACCAGTTCGGTTGGCGAGGAAGGCGAGTCCGATCCCGACTGCGCCACCGAGCACCGTGAACCCGAGTGCGAAGCCCATGGGTATAGCCTCCGGGGTATCGCCGCCTGGTTGGGTGACAAGCAACGGTCCGCTTGCGGCGTCGGCCGCGGCGTAGGTGATGGCAACCAAAACCAGGGCCACGATGAGTCCGATTCCTCCCTGTTTCGCTGTGGCTGACTTCATGAGCGCTGTCTTCCTCTCTGGATGGATCCAGCCACGCCGAGTGCTCAGCGGGACCATGTATATGCATAAGCATACACTATCTATGCGGACGCATGCAAGTTCGGGTAGTCTCCCCGCATGAACGATTCGGCCCCGCGAGCCAGCAGCCTTGAGCCTTCCCAGGTCGGGGTGACCGTCGACCGCGACGGAACCAAGTACCTGCGTCCGGAATATGCCAGGGCGTTCCTTGGACTCATCCGCGCCAGTGACTCCGTGTTCCGTGCCCTCGACCGGTCCCTCCAGGACGGGCACCGTATCTCGCTCCACGAATACGAGGTGCTGCTCTTCCTCGCCGTCTTCTCCCCGGATCACTCGATGCCGATGACCGAACTCCGCCGCCGCACGCCACTTAGCCAGAGCCGGGTCTCTCGCGTCGTGAGCGGCCTCGAAGACGGCGGGCTCGTTCGACGATCCACCGATGACGCCGACAAACGCTCGGTCACGGTGACCCTCACCGCGCAAGGGCTCGAGAAGTATCGATCCGCTCAGGATCGACACCTGCAAGACCTCGACGAACACCTCTTCTCCGTGCTGACCGAGCGGGAGATCAACCAACTGGCCGCCATCACAGCCAAGATCCTTGCCGCCAATCACACTCCGGGCGGCACCGGGGCCGCGCCGCTCCTACTGCCGGATATCTCTCAGTCTTGAGGTCACCGTCAAGGGCGAAGTGGCCGTGATTATGGATGGGCTGGCTCCGTCGTTCGAGTGAAGGCGAGTTCGAACAAAGACGCCGTGGTCGCCACTGCCGCCAACCCCCAAAGCGCGACGCCGGGGTCCACTCGACTGATGACCGGAATCGAAGCTAGCGCCACCACGGTGAACCCGAATCTCGGCAATGCCACCCCCTCGATTCGCGCTCGCCGGCCGGCCATTCCAAGACCGCCTGCAAACATCGCTGCTCCCACCGCTAGGGCAGTCGACGCTCCCAAGCTGAGCGACTCCTCGGGATGAGCCACGGCCTCCTCAAACCCAACGGCAACCCCGATCACGCCCGCCACGACTACGGCATGCCATAACGAGAAGACATCACGGGCGAACTGTGCGATCTCCTGGTTACCTTGGGCGGCGAGACCTGACTCGAGTCTCGAATGAAGGGTCCCGAAGTACATCCACCACAACGCACCAGTGGCGAGCACCGCACCGGTGGTGATCACGGTGAATGTGAGGTCACGCTCCAGATCGGCCGTGGCTCCACCCGCCGCGATGAGCGATTCCCCCAGAGCGACAATGACGATCAGGCCGTGACGTTCGGCGAAGTGTCCAGCCTGGAGGACCCACGTTTGCCGCCCGGCGACCGCGACGGTGGCGAGATCGGCCAAGATTGCGCCCAACCAGAACCATGCTCTGGCATCTTCCGGCGCGAACGCTCCCACAAGGACCATGGCTATCCCGATCAGGGATGCGGATGCGTACCTGGTCAGACCCTTGACCTGTGTTACGTCGTCCCCTATCACCCAAACCTGGCCCCCGATCCCGAGCCCCCGAACGACGACATAGGAGACGGCGAACCAGACTCCTCCGTCCCCGTAGGCGTCAGGTACCGCCTGCGCCAGGAAGAACGCGGCAGCCGTACCAGCGAGCGCGAGAAATCGAATCTGTGGGATCTCCGTATCGGCGAGGTTCAACGTCCAGGTGAATTGGGTCCACGCCCACCAGATCAGCCAGAAGACGAGTGCCCACCGCCCGACACCCGTCCAGGTCAAATCATGGAGCACCGAACGCGTCAGTTGAGTGATCGCGTAGACGAAGACGAGATCGAAGAAGAGCTCGACGAACGTCACGCCTTGAATATCGGCTGCTCTCACGCGGGACATCGGGGACTCTCGGTCTACGGTGGAAGACAGACACACTAACCCGGAGGAGTCACGTCTCCGGGCCACCCATACATACCCTTAGGAAGCGACATGCGGAGCCTCAAACTCCCGCCCAGCCTCACACAACCACCGCATCAACGACAGATCTCGACCGAAAGATCACGGAGGGCGACTGCCCGGTCGCACGGTTGACGCTTCGAATGGGTGTCCCCTCTGAGGAACTCTCGCCGTACCCACGAACGAGCGCGTGGCCACTGCCATATCGGAGGTTTCAGCACCGATGGTGTACTCGGACCGTGTTTCGCGTTCTATCCTCGGCCAGTCCGGTGTGGGTGGGTGGTTTACCTCCCCGGCGGGTCAGTCTTCCGCAGGGGTGACCTTGCGGAGAAGCTCGCTCAATGTTTTCGCTTCAGCCTCGGAGAGGTGCGCCCCGAAGAACTCGTCGATGCCTCTGCGGTGGATAGGCCATGCCGTTCGCAACACGCCTCGACCCTTCTCCGTGATGCATGCCCGGACGAACCTCCTGTCGTCCGTATCCGCGACCCGCTCTATCGTGCCGGCCTTCTCCATCCTGTCCACGAGTCTCGTCACACCACTCTTGGACAGGTGGACCTCGCGGGTGAGGTCGCCAACCGCAAGACTCCGGTCGGGTGCGTAGCGCAAGGTCAGGAGTACGACGTACTCCGAGAGCGACAGGCCGGCTTCCGTCTGAAGATCATCGTCGAGGCGGCGAACAAGCTCCGCTTGAGCGCGCATGAGATTACCGAACGCTTCCATCTGCGCGGTTTCGACCCCGGCGTTGGTCTTCGGTGCCATACGCAGAATCTACCTCGCAGATAGTTGACAGCGCAACTACGTGTTGCCTAAGATAGTTGCGTAAGCAAATATTATGACTCGAAGAGGAGACACAACATGGCAGACAACAAGGTGATAGCGGTCGTTGGGGCCACCGGTGCCCAAGGTGGAGGGTTGGCGGACGCCATCCTGCGCGACCCCGACGGGGGTTTCACGGTACGAGCATTGACCCGCAACCCCGAATCCGACGCAGCGACGGCACTCGCGTCGCGTGGGGCCGAAGTGGTGGCGGCGGATCTGGATGACCAGGCGAGTCTGTCGGCTGCTTTCGTGGGTGCGCACGGCGTGTTCGGTGTGACCAACTACTGGGAACTCTTCTCGGTGGAACGCGAGCAGGCCCAAGCAGCCAACATCGCACGGGCCAGCGTGGAAGCCGGAGTCCATCACGTGATCTGG